>CAKUKT010000461.1 GCA_934663655.1 uncultured Victivallaceae bacterium | reverse complement strand
CGTCCCGGCAGCATTCGGCTGCAGGCGTTTAGAGTCGGTTGAGGATCGGCGCCGCCATTGAGCGACCAGATGGCTCCGGACTCATCGCCGAGCAGAAAGTTTCTCCCATCGGCGACCAGATTTTGTTCGCAGTTATAGAGCAACCGGCCACCGGCCCGCTGATCGATGATCGCGTAAAAGAGGCCGCTGCGGGTATAGATGTAGTTGGTCCATGGAAACGGCGTTGTCTGGTTATGGATCAATAGTTCGCGGCCGTCGGCGGAAAATTCACTCCATGGGGTTTTGTCGCTCATGATTGTTTTTATCTCCCTTGATTTGCGTATGAAAGCAAAGACATAATAATATACTTTTACCGGAACTGAAATTCAAATGAATATCCCATTTGCCGGTAATAGACAGGCGTCCGGGTTGAAAAATTCCATCCACAGGGATAAATTATTTACGGAAGCGGATTTTTACCGACGTCACTGCCGGACAGGTGAAAAAAATATGAACCGTATCCAAATATCCTTGCCCTGCGGTTCGGGGGTGATGAGCGCAGAGGTGCCGACCACCGGTCTGCTGGGAATTTTCCGTTCCCGGCTTGCCGCCGCCGGGAGCGAAGAGGAGCTGGTGGAGGCGGCACTGGAGCAGCCGCTGGGCTCTCCCCGGCTGGAGGAACTGGCTTCCGGCCGCCGCAATGCGGTGATTATCACCAGTGACCACACCCGTCCGGTACCGAGCCGGATCATCATGCCGCGACTGCTCTCCCGGTTGCGCCGGGGATCTCCGGATATCGACATCACGATTCTGATTGCAACCGGCTGCCACCGGGCGCCGACCCGGGAGGAACTGATTGAAAAATTCGGTGCGGAACTCTTCGCCGCCGAGCGGATTGTCTGCCATGATTGCGACGAT
This sequence comes from uncultured Victivallaceae bacterium, assembly GCA_934663655.1. Classification (GTDB taxonomy): domain Bacteria; phylum Verrucomicrobiota; class Lentisphaeria; order Victivallales; family Victivallaceae; genus UBA1784. The sequence goes on along the minus strand of CAKUKT010000461.1, from coordinate 604 downwards.
GAATCGCTGCTGGTCCGGGTCGGCACGCTGCCGTCCGGAGGGGAACTGGTGGTGAACCGGCTCGCCGCCGAAACGGAACTGCTGATCTCCGAGGGATTTATTGAACCACATTTCTTTGCCGGTTATTCCGGCGGACGCAAAAGTGTTCTTCCCGGCATCGCCGCGCGGCGAACCGTGTTGGCCAACCACTGCGCCGAGTTTATCAATGATCCGCACGCCCGGACCGGGGTGCTGGAGAACAATCCGATTCACCGGGATATGCTCGCCGCGGCACGGCAGCTCGGGCTGGCGTTTATTCTCAATGTGGTGATTGATGAAAACAAGCGGATTGTTCATGCGGTAGCCGGAGAACCGGAGCGTGCCCATGCCGCCGGATGTGAATTTCTGCGTTCACGCTGTACGCTGAAAGTGCCGGTGGCGGATATCGTTGTCACCGGCAACGGCGGCCATCCGCTCGATCAGCGCGCACAACGCGGCCCAGCAGGCGCAGAATGCGCAGCCGGAGGAAGAGACGCCCGCGCCCTCTGACGCACAGCCGGATGCGGCGGCCGCGCGGGCGAGATCTAGGGCAATACCGCACAAACCCAGACAAAAGACAACAAAG
>CAKUKT010000460.1 GCA_934663655.1 uncultured Victivallaceae bacterium | reverse complement strand
GGATCCGCACGGCGCCGCGAGCATCAACAACGACAGAATGCTGCGGCAGTCGGCGGTTTCGGCTTCGCCGTCAGCCCGTCGGAGCGTAAGCACGGCATCAAACCGGGAAGCAATGCCGACAATACCAGCCGCCGGCCGGGCATGCAGTCCCTGCCTGTCAACAATAGTCAGCTCTTCCTCAATCAGCGGAGTGCCTGCCACCACCGGATCCCCCTGTTAAAATACGGCTCCGGCAAACCCCGAGAGGCTTACCAGCGCCTCACTGATCCGGCTCCGACTATTTAAATCACATTCCCAATCCCGAAAAACGTTCAACAAAACATCATTCAATAATATACACCCGATTCTTTGATAAATCAAAGTTCGGTTAGAGACGAGTCGCAGGCGGCCAGCAGCAGCGCCATGGCGATCGGGGCGTTGGTCCATCCGGTGTAGATGCTGTCGGCGCCGCCTTCGTAACGATTTCCGCCGCCCCAGGCGCCGGCGGTGAGGTCGAACATCCCCCGCCAGCAGCCATCGAGTTCCGGACGTCCGGAATGATCCTGAATTTCGAGCACCAGATTCAGCAGCTTCTTATAGGCAGCCACGATCTCCTCCGAAGCGGTCAGCCGCGCCGCCGCCTGCAGACCGAGCAGAGCCCAGTTGACCGTGTAGATGGTGTCCACCAATCGGGTTCCTGAAGGAGCTTCGCAGTGTTCGGAGGGGAGATTTCCGGTGTCCGGATCCATTTTTGCGATCAGTCGGCGGGCGAAACGTTCGCACAATACGCGATGGAACTCCCCCTCCCTTACCCGGGCCGCCGCCGCCGCGCCGAGCACCGCATAACTGAGTTCGCTGGCGATCAATTGGTCGATTTGCGATTCGAGCCGGCGGTAGTAGTTGTCGATTGTTGCGGCAAGAAAATCATCCCGGCGATCACGCAGAACCGCCGCAGCGGCCAGCAGCGCCACCGCTCCCCAGTGGGGCAGGCGCGGTTCGCCGAGCCAGAACCCCTCCGGATCCGGCCAGGAGCCGTGCCGGATCTCCGACAACGCCTCCAGAGAACGCAGTACCCCGCCGGCGAGCAGCACCGCCGCCCGGCGAGCCTGGTCGCCCATCGAATAAATCCGGTCGAGATCGCCGCGGCGACGAGCGATCCACAGTGCGATCGCCGCGCACCAGCCGTTGTCATCGAACCAGCGGCAGGGGAATTTCGTGATATTCGACCAGTTCCAGAGCCCGTTTTCGGGAAAAATCATCCCGCTTTTGCGATAGAGATAACCGAGAATGTTCTCCGCCACCGCAGTATATCCGGGGTCGTCGAAAAACTCCCCGGCCAGCAGATAGAGCAACGCGGTTTGAAAATTGCAGTCCGGACGACGCGCCTCCACCACCCGGCCGCCGGGGATTTCGCTCCAGACGGGAAAATTCCGGAATATTTCCGCGAGAGCAAGGTTGTTGTCGGTGAGCACGATTCGTTCGGCGACGCCCCAGGAGCCGTCGGCGGGAACCATCACCCCGGAGG
>CAKUKT010000459.1 GCA_934663655.1 uncultured Victivallaceae bacterium | reverse complement strand
GCTTTGCCGCCACAATTCGGCGTCAAAAGGCGCCCGCCGGTTGGGACACTTCTCCCGGTGGCACAGCTGGCACGTGGCGAAGTTGTACTCCGTCGCAAACAGCACCCCGGAGGAACTTTTGTAGGGCAGCATCAGCAACGACTCGGTCAACTCCACCCCAATCGAAGCCGTTACCCGACCACCAAAGAGTTGAGCGAAAATCTTTGTCTGTTCACTCAGCGGCCACACCCCCGCATCTCCCGAACCAGGCGACATTCCGGCCAGTCCGGAAATCCGGTAACGACGCTTGATTTCGCTGTGGAGAAACGCAATCGCCTGCCGCAGCAGATTCAGGCGCAACTCCTCAAGCCAGAAACTCTCCAACGGTTCCAGCGTCTCCTCCAGTTCGGCGGTTTCGGTACCGCAGGTGGCGCAGTAGACAAAAAGCCGACCGAGATCCCTCACCTGTCTGACCATGGCACGGCTTGCCAGCGGCACCCCCTCGACGATCACGCTGTCCGCGGTGACGCCGTCAATTGTACAATCGCGATAGATGACTTTCGGCCGGGCGATTTCCGTCACCTTTTTCAACAATTTTTCCCAGGATCGACGTAGTTCGGCATCCTCTTCGGGCAGATGGATTTTCGCCGCCAGTTCGGCGGCATCGAGATGAAACGGAATGGCTGCCAGTACAATATTGTCGCTCATATATCACCTGCGTTGTTTTTTTCCGGGGCCCCTTCGACGTCGCCAATATGATTTCCGGGAACCAGAAGAAGTATCATCGCCGGGCCGATTGATCCCGCCGGTTGCGGATTTTTGAACGCCCGGGAGATGCTCCGGTATCCGGCGGATATCCCTTTCAAGGCAAAAAAAATGGAGCGAGTGACCGGAATCGAACCGGCGACAATCACGTTGGCAACGTGATGCTCTACCAACTGAGCTACACTCGCATCGATATGTTCCTTAATATAATCCCGGGTGAAGAAAAAGCAAGCGCAGTAATCGAAAAAAAACGGTAAAAAACAGATATTCCCGGCGGGGAATGAATTTTTTCGCTGCCGCCGCTTGAAAAGCGCAGTCCCATGGTGTATGTTACAAAATGATTTATGTTCCAACGTCAACCATGAACTCGCGGAAAGGGGGTGAAAACTGATGGATACTGAAGTCCGCGTCAAAAAAGGCGAAATCATCGACCGCGCGCTGCGTCGTCTGAAGAAGAAACTCGACAAGGAAGGCACCCTCAAGGAGCTCCGCAACCGTCGGCACTATGAGAAGCCGAGCGAGGTCAAGCGTCGTGAAGCCAAACAGCGGCGTCATCGCTGACGATCCCCGCTTCGGAAGCCCCCGTTTCATAACGGGGATCCGGTAAACGAAATCCGTTCGTCCGTGACAGCAAACCAACGGGCGGGCGGTTTTTTTGTGTCCTCGAAATGGAGGCTCCGCATGCCCCGGGGGGCCGAAATCCGTTCGTCCGTGACAGCAAACCAACGGGCGGGCGGTTTTTTTGTGTCCTCGAAATGGAGGCTCCGCATGC
>CAKUKT010000458.1 GCA_934663655.1 uncultured Victivallaceae bacterium | reverse complement strand
AAGTTCCACCCGTTCCCCCGCCCGCAGCGACCGCGCGGTTTCAACGTCAAATGGTGAAATCAACTTTTTCACAGTATCACCTCCGCGTGCCGCGCCGCATGGCAGTTGAGATTGACCGCCACCGGCAGACTGGCAAGATGGCACGGCGCATATTCAATGTGCACGGCCAGCGAGGTCACCGCGCCGCCGAGCCCCTGCGGCCCGACTCCGGACGCGTTGATTTTTTCGAGAATTTCCTGCTCAAGCTCGGCATACCGGATATCGCCGGAGGGTTCGCCCACCGGACGCAGCAGCGCCCGTTTCGCCAGCAGCGCCGCCGCTTCCATTGTCCCGCCGATCCCGACTCCGACAATCGTCGGCGGACACGGGTTCCCGCCGGCGGAAACCACCGCGCCAACCACAAAATCCACTACACCGGTCCGACCGTCGGAAGGCTTGAGCATCCGCAGCGCACTCATATTTTCCGAACCGCCCCCTTTCGGGGCCAGAATGATTTTCAGACGATCGCCCGGCACGATCGAGAGATGAATCACCGCCGGAGTGTTGTCGCGGGTATTCACGCGATCGAACAACGGATCATTTACCATCGACTTGCGAAGAAACCAGCGGCGATATCCCGCCGCCACCCCCGCATTGATCGCCTCCGGCAACAATCCACCCGTCACCTGCACCTCCGCTCCGAGTTCGACGAAACAAACCGCCACGCCGGTATCCTGACAGATCGGCAGGCCCTCGGTTCGAGCGATTGCACTGTTGCGAAGATATTGCTGAAAGAAATCTCCCGCAAGCGGTGAACTCTCTTTTTCTGCGGCGGCGGCAAGCGCCGCCTCCACATCCTCCGGCAGATTTACCGCCGCCTCGCCGCAGAGCTGTTCAACTGCGGCGACGATGGCGGAAAATTCGATAATTCTGGACATGATGTGATAAACCCTCTTGCCCGGATTTCCGTCCCGGCCATCCGCGAACCTCCGGAAATCCTCATCAATAAATAAAATTTGTTTTCGCGACGACAAAACCGGCATCCCGGATTCATTGTGCGACTTCAAAAAAAAAGCAGCAACTAACAGATTGCCGCGTTCATTGGACTCTCTATTCGCCCCGGGCCTTCGCTCCCGTTTTGGCCGGGGGCGCCACTTGACTTCAGGAAGAACGCCTTCCGGAAAAGTGTCGCCGCTTTCCGGCCCGGAATATCCCATACGCCGGGGGCAACTCTGCCGCCGCAGGCCTTTTCATTCAAACCGGGGATCCCCCGTCACCGAGTTCACCTTCACCGGCTTCAGCCACAAGCGCCATGCGATACCGCCGCCGGAACCGCCGCCCCCGAGAACAGCCGGAGACACCCCAAAACGCCACTACAGCAACTCGTCGTCGTGCACGACCAGCGGCACCTTGACGTCGCCCTCCTCGGCGAAACCGCCCCGGCAACGACTGATCACCAGACGAACCAGATTCGGGATCGGCAGCGTCGTTACGATCGACAGAATGATAATCGCATTGAAGAAATGGCTGTCGATGATTCCCATATCT
>CAKUKT010000457.1 GCA_934663655.1 uncultured Victivallaceae bacterium | reverse complement strand
CTTCGATGGACAATGCGCTGGAAGTCCGTTCGCCGTTCCTCGACCGGGAGGTGGTGGAGTTCGCGGCGCGGTTGCCGCAGGAGTTCAAGCAGACCTGGCGTGACCGCAAACATATCCTCAAGGCGGCGTTTGCCGACATTCTGCCGCCGGAACTGGTTAAGAGGCCGAAGCTCGGTTTCGGGGCGCCGGTGTCGTCCTGGCTGCGGGGGGCGTGGCGGGAAGAGGCCGAGGCGCGGATTTTCGGATCGCGTCTCTTCGAAGCCGGCTATCTGCGCCGGGAGCCGCTGGAGAGGCGCTGGCGCCGCCATCTTGAACGCCGCGCCGACTATGGATATTTGTTCTGGAGTCTGCTGATTCTTTCGATATATTTCCAACAAAACCCGGAGGAGTTGTGATGAACGAACGCGAACTGGTAATCGTCGGCAATGGTCCGGCCGGTTGTACTGCGGCCATTTACGCGGCACGCGCCGGACTGCGGCCGCTGGTGTATTGCGGCCCGGTTCCGGGGGGACTGCTGACGCAGACCACCGAAGTGGAGAATTTTCCGGGATTTCCGGACGGCATTTCCGGTTTCGACCTGATGATGGCGATGCAGAGCCAGGCCGAACGGTTCGGAGCTGAGTTTGAATTTGAGGCGGTGGAGAAGTTTCAGCTGACCGACGGCGGTGCGCAGACGCTCGTGCTGGCCGATGGTTCAAAGACCGTCGCCCGGGCGCTGATCATCGCCACCGGCGCTTCGCCGCGTTATCTCGGGCTGCCGGCGGAGGAGAGACTGCGCAACCACGGGGTTTCCGCCTGCGCCACCTGCGACGGAGCATTTTACCGGGATGTACCGGTGGTGGTGGTCGGCGGTGGAGATTCGGCGATGGAGGAGGCGATATTTCTGACCCGTTTCGCCAGCCGCGTCCATCTGATACACCGCCGGGATGCGCTGCGGGCGTCGCCGATCATGGCCGAACGCGCCCGGGCCAACCCGAAGATCAGTTTTGAACTGAACAGCCGGGTTATCGACATTCTCGGTGAGAATTCGGTCGAGGGGGTGGAAATCGAAAACGTGATCGACGGCGCCCGGCGCACCATCGAATGCCGCGGCTACTTCGCCGCGCTCGGCCATGTGCCCAACACCGGGGCCTTCAAGGAGTTCATCACCACCGACGAACAGGGATACATCGTGCTCTCCGGAAATAGTTCGCAGACCAATCTCGCGGGGGTGTTCGCGGCGGGCGACTGCGCTGATCCGCGCTACCGGCAGGCGATCGCGGCCGCCGGGGCCGGCTGCCGGGCGGCGATGGACGCCGAACGCTACTGCGTCGGAGAATAAATCATCATGCCGGTGCGAAACGCGTTTTCCGGCCGGAACCGCGGAATGACGTTTGTGACGTGCCGTGGGAGCCGGGGCGGAAAACGCGTTCGGCGAGTCGGTGGTGCGATTCCGGGAAGCCCCGGACTTGAATAAGTTCCGGAGCGGCGTTATATTACCCCCAGAGTAGGTTATGACGGTTTACATTTGGGCGAAAGAGCTGGAGGCTG
>CAKUKT010000456.1 GCA_934663655.1 uncultured Victivallaceae bacterium | reverse complement strand
ATATAGATCCCTAATCTATATTGATGGCAATATGTGGTTTTGTTAAACAAGGAGAGACTGGCATGAGAAAGATCCACAGGTGGTTGGTTCTGTTTGTTCTGCTGCTCGCAATGGCGGTTACGGCGGAAAATGTATTGTTCGTCCCTGATCCGGGCCCCTCTGGGGTGTGGAGTGTTTCCCTGCGGACACCGGGAAGAAAAGCCGCAGCGAATATTCCAGTTCCGATAGAAAGAATCGCCGGGAAAAGAATCCTGCTCACCGCCGAGATCGAACAGGAGGATGTTTCAAAGAAGCCCAACCACTGGAACGGAGTGAAGCTGATGCTGGTCATCGGTTTTGCGGATGGGAAAACCGGCTATCTTCAGGCGGAAAATTCCGCCGGTTCATTGCCGTGGACTCCGCACGCGGTCGCGGTGATGGTTCCGGCAGATATCCGGTCGGCGCAAATCGACCTCGCACTGGAGGAAGTTTCCGGTACGGTCCGATTCCGGAATGTCCGGATTGTCGAGGATATTCCCGCCAATTATCGCGGCTATCGGCTGACCGGCGCGACCGATCGGGAAAATGGCGAATATCGTGCGGGTGAAACGATGAGATTCACCTTCAAACTGAGCCGGGACGGCAGGCCCGCCGCCGGCTTCCTCCGCCTGGCCTGCGCCGGAGACGACGGCAAGAGCGAAGTACTCTACAAACAGGCGGATGCCGATGGAACCGTCCGTGTGGAACGGTCATTGGACCGCCCCGGTTTCGTGATGGTCAAGGCCTCGCTGCTGACCCCTTACGGCCTCCCGGCACAGAGCGGCGGACGCAATATCCAGTACGGCCTCGGCGGCGGGGTGGAACCGGAAGCGCTGAAGCAGGGGACTCCCGAACCGGCGGATTTTGACGTGTATTGGAAAAAACAGCTGGAGGCACTCGCCGCCGTCCCGCCGAAACTGCTGGAAAAGAAGCTGGTCAAGGAGAGCAATCAATGTTTCGTTTACGACGTGAAAATCTCCTGTGTCGGCAAACGGCCGGTTTCCGGCTATCTGTCGATTCCCAAGGGCGCCGGGCCGAAATCGCTGCCGCTCCGGGTCTGGTATGAGGGGTACGGTGTCAGCAGTGCCCCGATCCGTGAAAATCCCGCCGAAATCACCTTTTCGGTCAACGCGCACGGCATCGAGAACGGCCGGGAATTGGCCTATTACAAAGAACTTGAACAAGGTGAGTTGCACAACTACGGCCTGCGGGCCGCCGGGAATCAAAAACCGGAAAGCAGCTACTTCAACAACATGATCCTGCGGGATCTGCGCGCCCTTGAGTTTGCCCGGTCGCTGCCGGAGTGGGACGGTTCGACGCTCTATCTTGCCGGGGGGAGCCAAGGGGCGTTTCAGGTGGTTGCGGTGGCGGCGCTGTCGGACGGGGTCACCGGCTGTTTCATCCGGGTTCCGTGGTTCTGCGATCTCGGAGGAATCGCGCTCGGCCGCGTCGAGAGTACCTTCCGTCCCCAGCCTGCCCCGGGGCTGGCCTACTTCGATACGGTGAATTTTGCGAAACGGGTCAGGGC
>CAKUKT010000455.1 GCA_934663655.1 uncultured Victivallaceae bacterium | reverse complement strand
GCGGATAGAGCAGATTGGCACACTCTCCATTACCGGTGCCGGTGTCGCTGATCCAGTAGGAGCCGTCGATGATCTTCTCCGCATTCGCAAAGTCGTGGGCGGGGAAAAGCCGCCGCCACGGCGGCTGGTTGGTGCCGCGGAGAATTTTGTCTCCGACCAGAATCGTCTGAGGAGGAAGGGTCAAATCGAATTTCGGATCAAGAGAGAATTCAATCCGGTTTTCACCGGCTTTGACCAGTGAAGGATCCACCTTGAACGTATAATTGCCGTCGTTGAAAACCGGTTTGCCGACGTCCTTACCGTTGATACTCGCCTGCAGCGGAACTTCATCGTCGGCGTTGAGCGTATTCACGTCAAGCACCACCCGGGGCCGCATCGCCACGACCTCCGGATCGGAGAAATCGTCGCCGACGGTGATCAGCATCGACGCCGGTTTTTCCCCGGGATAAATCACGAGGCCGTCTCCCCGGAGTTCGGCCAGCTGATCGAACTTCTTCATGTTGGCGGAGAACTGGCTGAGTCGCTGGTAATAACCGTAGTAAAGTTTCGGCACAAAGCGCAGATCCTTGAGTTCACGCCGCATTTCCGGAATATAGGTTGGCGCATAGAACATATTGAAATAATAAATGCCGTCGGCACCGACCGCCATCGCCGCCGCCGACTGCGCATGGAAAGCCGCGTTGCTGCTGCGACCACCGCCAAGCCAGCTGGTGTCCACCGACGGATACACTTTGACGCCGTACTTTTTACCCAGTTCAACCGCGTCGGAAACCGAAGCGAAGTAACCCTGATCGCCGCCGGGAATGAAGATATCGATGAGTTTTTCCTTCATCCAGGTTTCAATATCCAAACCGGTGTCACGCGCCAGAGCGGCGCTGTCGGGCAGCCGGGCGGTGATAATGAGGTAACGGCCGCGGCGCTTGCCGATCCGGTCGGCATCGGAACGGATGTCGCGCATCAACTGCGTAAACGCGGCGATCTCCTCCTCGGAAGCACTCCCCCCTTGCGCTACACTCTTGAAAAAGGTCGGGAAGCGGTAGAAATCAAGTTCTACTCCGTCGACGTCGTAATGGCTGAGCAGTTCCTCAATGATCGCGCGGAAGCGCTCGCGCACCGCCGGCAACGCGAAATCAAAAGCGTTCCAGGAGCCGTAGGGAGGAGCGTTGTCAACGGTTCCGAAGAGCTGTTCGGGGTGTGTGTTTTTGATGTTGTTCCGCCACTGGGGGTTCCACGAATCGTGGATGTCGTTGACCCGCATGCTCGCAAAGATTTCCAAATTGTTGGCCCGGCAGAACTCCACCGCCAGCTGCAGAGTGTCGGTCCCGAGCGCCAGCAGCTCCGGAGTGAGGTTGCGCGTGGTCTTCTGCGCACTGGGACTGAGATGCATATCCGTCACCAGCGAACGCGTCGCCAGTACATGGCCCACCGCGAACGGACAGAAGGTAACCGTGTCCACCTCGGTTCCCTTGACCTTGTCGAGCATCTGCTTGAAGATGTTCTCCCGGGTGAGCGGAAGGTCTTTCGGATATTCGGTCATGTCGCAGCC
>CAKUKT010000454.1 GCA_934663655.1 uncultured Victivallaceae bacterium | reverse complement strand
TCACTATAATCAATCAGAAAACAGGCCCTTTTTCAAGTGCCCTCTCTCTAAATGTGCGCAATTTTCCGGACGTTATCCACGAGTTTTTACCGGTTGACGCTTCAGAACCATCTGTTTTTATTTTCGTCGCGTTTTCCGACCGCCTCCGGCAAAAAACTGCGGCGACGACACAATAAATTCTATATTGCCTCTTTTGCTGAACACAAAAAAAGCGGGAGTACCGCCAACATTCAGCTGCATTCCCGCCAGTGGAACATATTATTCATAAAGGGGGACGGCGCCCGTCACCAGCTCGAACTCCCCGTCACTTATCAGCTTCGCCTTTCTCTTCGGACACGGAGACTCCGCTATTCTCAGCTTCCTGCCCCTCCCCCGGTGTCGCCTCGACCTCCTGATCGGATGATGTGAACTTCGCAAGCTGCTGTTTTCTTTCATCCATAATCCGGCCAAGTTCGACCTTGTCTTTGTAAAAAAGCGCCTTGACCTCAAAATCCCAACGGTAATGGGTCTCGCCGGTCAACGTCACCTGCTGCCCGAAAGTGTTTGTTTCAAGAGGTTCACCGGTGGGACTCACATTATCCGGATTGCTGCGGTATGCCGACGGTCCGGCAAAACTGCCGCCATCTTCAATTGCATAAGTCCCGACTTTGATCCGTTTCGCCTCAACCACACACACCGCATCAGCACCACGCTCCCGCGCTTCCGCCTCAAGAAATTCCCGCAGACTATACGTGTCGAACTCCCCATCCGGCGCCGTCAACGTCGCTCTGCCTATGATGGAATATTTGCCGGGAGGCAAATCCGACCGATCGGTAAAGTAGGCTATCCGGACATCATCAGGTGTTTCCGCAAAAGTACGCCCGACATAATCGAAATTGACACATCCGGTTCCAACCACCGCCAGCCAGATCACTGCCAGCAGCGGCAGTGTTATTTTGGACATCCGAAACATCATTCGGTTACTCCTGCTTGATACGCTTGATATTGAATTCCCACACCTGACCACGGCGAACTTTACGCACGCAAAATTCGGCATTGCGGTAACGCAACACATCCCCAGGTTTCGGAGGACGATCCAGCCGATGCAGGAACCAGACCGAAACCGGCTCCGCCCGACGCGGAAGATCAAGATGGGTATCCCGACTCAGCAACGTCATCGGCACCCCTCCCCCGACGACCCAGAAAAATTCGCTCGGCGAGTAGAATGTGCGCGGCAACGGATCAAATTCGTCGTCGAGATCCCCGACCAGTTCTTCAACAATATCCTCCAGTGTCACCAGACCAAGTGTTTTACCACTCGCGCTGTCGCGGATAATCGTCATGTGACAATGTTGACTGGCGAAGCGTTCGAGCAACTCCGCCGCGGTTTCATCCTCTTCCGCAAACGAAATCGGTCTCATAATGTCGGTGACATTGGCTGCTCCCGGGTGCAGACGGTAAGTTGAAACCAGCTCCTTGAAGTTTACATAGCCAAGCACTTTATCACGGTTGCCGTTCTCACAGACCGGATAGCGGGTGTGAAAATCATTGCCCACCAGATTCATCGCC
>CAKUKT010000453.1 GCA_934663655.1 uncultured Victivallaceae bacterium | reverse complement strand
TGGCCGCCGTCAGATTGAGTCCGGTTCCGGCCGCCTTCAGCGACAGGACGAAGAACGGAGGCCCGTCCTCGCGCTGGAACTCCTCCACGAGCCCGGCGCGGCGGCCGACCGGCGTTCCGCCGTGCAGCACGAGCCCGGGACGGCCGAAGCAGTGCGCGAGATGTTCGTGCAGCGGTTCGCACATTTCGCGGTACTGCGTGAACACCAGCACTTTTTCCTGGCGGGAGGCGATCGGCTCGGCGAGCTCGGCAAGCCGTTGGAACTTGCCGCTCGCCTCCGGCCGGAAATCCCCGCCGCCGCAATTGCAAAACCACCCTGACGGAGGTATATTTTAAAACTGACGTCCGGAAGGCGGCGGCGACGCCGGCTGATTCCGCGCAACTTACTGATATTACAGGAACATCTTCAAAAAATGTCCGACAACCATAAAATCGAACTCCTCGCCCCCGCCGGTTCCCCCGCCTGCGCGCTCGCCGCCTTTGACGCCGGAGCCGACGCCGTCTACGCCGGGCTGGCTAAGTTCAACGCCCGGGAGCGCGGCGAGAATTTCACTCCGGAAAGCATGGGAGCCATCATCGATTATGCCCATAAGAACGGCCGCCGTGTCTACGTAACCTTCAACACACTGCTCAAGGAAAACGAACTTCCCGAAGCCATGGAGATGCTCGCACAGCTCCGTTCCCTCGGCCCGGATGCGCTGCTGATTCAGGATCCCGGAGCGGCGCGTCTCCTTCGGGAATACTTCCCCGGACTTGAAATTCACGCCTCCACCCAGATGGGGATTCACAACTCGGCGGGGCTTCTCGTCGCCGCCCGAATGGGGTTCCGGCGGGTGGTGCTGGAACGGCAGGTGACGCTCGCAGAACTCGAAAAAATCGCCCCGATCGCCGCCGATGCCGGAGTCGAACTGGAAATTTTCGCCCATGGCGCTCTCTGCTGTTCGCTCTCCGGCAGCTGCTTCTTTTCGAGCTGGCTCGGCGGGGCCAGCGGCAATCGCGGCAAATGCAAACAGCCGTGCCGGCGTCGCTATTTTTCGCGTGACGGCAACGGCTTTTTCTTCTCGCCGCAGGATCTTTTCACCCTCGACCTGCTCCCGGAACTGCGCCGTCTCGGCGTCGCGTCACTGAAAATCGAAGGCCGGTTGCGCCAGTCCGACTACGTCGCCGCCGCCGTCCGTGCCTACCGGATGACCCTCGACGCCGAAGAGCCGAAAACGGTTATCGGGGAGGCCCGCCGGACGCTTGCCGCGGTCGGCGGCAGGCACTGGTCGCATGGCTTCAACTTCGCTGCCGATTTTCCGACTCTGATCCGCCACGACGCACCGGGGGCGGCCGGACAGCGCTGCGGCACAGTTGAAGCAACCCGGGACAATGGTTTCGGCTTTACCGCGGCCCGCCGACTCTTTATCGGCGACCGCCTGCGGATTCAACCGGTCTCCGGCGAGGAAGGGCCGGCGCTGACACTGACGAAATTTTTCGTCGACAACCAGCCGGCGCGGCGGGTGCTGCCGGGCGAACGGGTCTTCGTCTGCTGCGACAAACCGGTGCCGGAACGGGGAATGA
>CAKUKT010000452.1 GCA_934663655.1 uncultured Victivallaceae bacterium | reverse complement strand
GTGAGCTGCCGATCCCCGGCCGGGAACGATATTCCCGGCAGCGCCTGACGCACCGCCTGAAGCCGCAGCATCTCCACCGCATAGGAGTGAATGCCGTCAGCGGCGCTGTCGACATCACGCTTCCAGCGACTGCCGCCGAGCGCATGCAGCGCAATTCTTCCGGCGGAACCGAGGTAACGACTGACCTTGCAGGCGCTGAGCAGCGGCACGTTGAGCAGTTTGCCGTCCCGATATTCGAGCACAATCATTTCGCGTTCGACGCCACCGGATTTGAAGGTTTGAATTCCCCGGTAGATACCGATTCCGAAATCAACATGAACGGCATAATCACCGATGTCCAGCGACGAGAGCGACAACTCCGACTCCGGAATCGTTTTCTCGACCGGGGCGGAAACTCCTTCCTCTTCATCCGCAGCGCCAACCCGCCGGAACCCCGCCGCCATCGTCTCACCGGAAGCGACAATCCGCAGCGGCGGATCGGCAAAGATCAACCCGCCGCGCAAACCGGAAACCACCACTTCACATTTTCCGCCGGCTTCCGGCAGCCGTTCACACAGCCAGTCGCCGAGCGCCGCGGCATCGGCGGCATCGGCAGCAAGGAAGAGCACCGCGCCCGCCGGCCGGGAGTTGATTTCGCGGCGGAGCAATTCCAGAGCCAGCGTGGCGGCGGCGTTCTTGGCCTCGGAATCGGCGGCAGCCTCCTCCCGGAGCGGTGCGGTGACATCAGCAGGCCCCAGTGCGGAATTGCCGGCGCCTTCAACCGCATCACACAGCAGCATCAGGCGGCCGTCTGCTTCGGCTTCACGGCGCAACCTCTCAAATCGCGCGGAGGCGACCTCGGCGGAATAGTTCCGCAGACGTTCCTCCGCGGCATCGGGATTGCAGACGATCAACCGAAATTCCCGGTCGGAGAAATATTCAAATGCATCGCTGTTGGCGGCTCCGCCCGCGGTAATTCCGGCTCTGCCGATTACCCGGTATTCATCGATGGCCCCGGTGGAGCGACGGGTTTCGGTGGAGAAGCTGCGCAGAGATTCGATTTCGTCCCCGAAAAACTCAATCCGGCACGGGAAATCGGAGGCGGGACTGAAAATATCGATGATCCCGCCGCGACGGGCAAATTCACCGGGAGCGCCGGCTTCGAACTCATCATCATAATCGAGTGTCACCAGCCGTTCGGCGAGCTCGGCGGGAGAGATCTTCAGTCCGGGAACAAGCGTAAGAGCCGCTTCACGTGTCTCGCGCGGCGGCGGCGCCGGACCGAGCAGGGCGTGCACACTGCCGACCACCAGGTCGAACTCCTCCGAGAGCGCCGCATTCAGCGCCCGCGCCCGGCGGCTCTCCCCACCTGGAAACAGCAGTTTTCCCCGACCGCCCTCGGGAATAACCAGCGTCCGCACCGGTACTTCGGCCAGCTGCGACAACGCCTCAATGTCATCGGCAAGCCGGTCAGCGGCTCCGGCGGCCGGAAGCGCAACGATCGTCAACCGGTCCGAGTGCATCACACTGCGTAAAACCGGCGGAGCCAGCGCCCCGTAATCAACACCACAACGGGATATATCGGCC
>CAKUKT010000451.1 GCA_934663655.1 uncultured Victivallaceae bacterium | reverse complement strand
GTGTAATCCCAGCAAAGCAGACAATTCCCGTCAATGCCAACCGCATCGGCAGTGTCGCGGCCCCAGCCGGAAAACCAGACCGTCACCGCGCCCGCATCACCATTTTTATCCAGCCGCCAGAGCGTTTTCACGACAGACACCCCGCTGCCAGTTCGATATCCTCCATGTCCAGCGCCGCCGTCAGCGAAAAACGCAGCCGGGAGGTTCCGACCGGAACCGTCGGCGGGCGGATCGGGAAAACCAGCACCCCGCGTTCGCGCAGCTTCCGGGCCAGTTCCACCGCCCCGGTATCGGATCCGACCAGCAGCGGCACAATCTGAGAATCGCCGCCACTGCGGAACCCGGCAGCGACCACCCGTTCGCGCAACCGGGAGGCGAGCTTCTCAAGATGTGCTCGCCTCGCATCGGCGGCGACGGAAACTTCCAGCATATACCGGCTCCAGTTCAATATCACCGGCGGCAGTGCGGTCGAAAAAATCAGCGGCCGCATATGATTGATCAGATGTTCCCTGACCTCCGGAGCCATCACCGCGTAAGCTCCGGTGGACCCCAGCGCCTTGCCGAAAGTGCCGATCAGCACATCAATCTCCGCGTCCACCCCGACTTCCGCGGCCAGCCCGAGTCCGCGCGGACCGCGCACCCCGACCGCATGCGCCTCATCCACCACCAGAACGGCATCGTATTTGTGTTTGATCTCGACCAGCCGCGCGAGGTCGGCACTGTCACCGTCCATGCTGAAAATCGATTCGCTGACAATGAACGCCCGGCGACACGAGGCGCGTTTTGCAGCCAACATCGCTTCCAGCCGGTCCAGATCCAGGTGCGGGTAGCGCCGGAACTCCGCGTCGGCAAGCCGCATTCCGTCGATAATGCTCGCATGGTTGAGCTTGTCGGAAAAAATCAGATCATCGCTGCCGGTCAACGCCGGCAGGATACCCAGATTCGCATGGTAACCGCTGTTGAAAACCAGCGCGGCCCGGCCACCGTAGAGTTCGCCCAGCCGCGCTTCGAGCCGCGCGGCGGCCGGAGTAGAACCGGTGAGCAGACGGCTCGAGGAACTCGACATTCCCAGTTCCGGACTCTCCCGGTCGGGGTAGCGGAGCGCGAACTCACGCCGCAAACCGGGATCACCGGCCAGTCCGAGATAATCATTTCCGGAAAGATTCAGATATTCGCGCCCGTCCAGAGCCGCCCGCCCGTGCGGCAGCGACGTCACCGTTCGCAATTCGCGCAGCCGGCCGGACTCCCGCAATTCTCCGCTGCCGGCCGCCCGTTCATCAAGCCACATCCGTACCGCCCCCCGTTAACAATTCAGAAATCGTTGAGCCGGCAGATGAAATTCCGGTCGTCGTCGACGCTCCGCCCGCGGGTGGTAAGATAACCGCCGGTTATCATGCCGTTCAGTCCGGACAACATCAGCAACCCCTGAAAATCCTTCATCACGGTTTCACGTCCGGCGGCGAACTTGATCAATTTCCGGGGATTTATCAACCGGAACAGCGCAAAGCACTTCGCCTTCGGCACATGCGGGAACTGTTATCTCACATTTCAGCCACATATTAGAGTATTC
>CAKUKT010000450.1 GCA_934663655.1 uncultured Victivallaceae bacterium | reverse complement strand
ACTCTATTCAGGGTTAATATAGCCCGGATCCACTCTTTTTTCAACCGCGTCCCCACTCCGATTGTGATATTGGGATTGAAAAAAAAAAGCGGTGATGTTACATTATGCGCAAACATACGAAAAACACACCGCAGGTTGTTGCGGAATGACCGATTTCCGGGCAGGTGGTGTATAGACAATTTTTTCCGGGCGGAGAAAAAATTTCCGCCCGGCGAAGTTTTCAGGAAAGCTGGTGTTGCTGTGGAGTCATCCACTAATCGTCTTGATCTGCTCAAGGAATTTCCATCCCGGGCATTTCCCGTCGTTCCCCCCGGGCGTTCCGTCTGGCGCAACGGCCTGGCGGTTCGCATGCCCAACCACCTAGGCGATGCGGTAATGGCGCTTCCCGCGCTCGCGGCCATCAAGAAAATTCTGCCCGAATGTTGTGCACTTTATGTCATCGCTCCGACTGGTCATCGGGATTTCTATGCCTCTTTGAACATCGTTGACGGCATCATCACTCTCAGCCGGCTGCACCACTTCTGGCGACGCGGGGAACTGCTCGACCTCTATAAAATGCGTTTCGGCGTCGGAGTGCTGTTCAACAATTCACTGCGTGACGCAATGGAAATGCGGTTCGCCGGCGTCAGCCAGCTCTACGGCGCCGCCGCTCGCGGACGTTCGCTGCTGCTGAAACGCGCCTTCCAGTTCCCCCCCCGTCCGGAGGCCGGTCCGGCCCGGGAACATCTGAGCAACCGGTATCTCGCCATCGCCTACGCGCTCGGCGCCCCCCGCTACAACGGAGAAATGCCGGATTTCAATTTCCGCTTCCGCATCGACGAACTGCGCGAGGAACTCAGTTCCCTCGGTGAACACCCCAGATTGTTGATTCTCGGAGCGGGAGCCGCTTACGGCGCCGCCAAACGGTGGCCGGCGGAATATTACCGCACTGTCGCCAGGTACTGGCTGAGGTGCGGCGGCATCGTCGCGGTAACCGGTTCCGCCGGCGAGGCGGCGATCGGCAATGCGATCACGGGAGGGCTGGATCCGAAAAAGACCTTCAATCTCTGTGGAAAAACCTCGCTCGGAGAATTGATGCTGATCCTTAAATACGCCGCCGCCGCCGTCTCCAATGACTCCGGAACCATGCATCTGGCCAGTGCGCTCGGCGTCAATGGAGTAGCGGTGTTCGGCCCGACCGATCTCACCGCAACCGGGCCGATCTTCGGTGACTGGAGGCTGCTTTACCGGAAACTTGCGTGTTCGCCCTGCTTCAAACGTGAATGTCCGAAAAAAGACGCCAGATGCATCAAATCGATCACTCCGGCGATGGTAATCCGGGAATTGCGACGGCTGTGCCGCGATCACAGGATCCTCCCCGCCAATGCCTACCAGCACAATCACGCTGAAATCGCACCGCAGAATTGAAAGATCTTCCACCGGCAGATCCGGAAAATGCAGAAAAGAGAGGCTTTTTTTTCCCTTTCAAATCGCGCTGGGAAGCTGCAATGCCAAAGCGGTTTACGTTGTCAACCGCCCGAAGAACGCCGGCAGCAAAATGAATATCAGCGGCGGCAGCGGTAGATGACCGCGGGAGGCAC
>CAKUKT010000449.1 GCA_934663655.1 uncultured Victivallaceae bacterium | reverse complement strand
ACTTCTCCGGTTCGGCGTCGAACTTCTGTTTGCAGCGTTCGCAGCAGAAGTGAATGGTGGAGTGGTTGTAAACCGACTTGAAGGGTGAATTTTCACTTACGGTCATGCCGCAGACGGGATCGATCGGGTTGTCGCAGCTCATGGTGATGCTGATATCCTCATTCTGAAAGAATTTTTACCACCGGAGAATATAGCTGGAATAATTAGATATGTCAAATCAGGGTTGCCGAAGAAAACTGTTTTTTTCGCCGGGTTTGCAATCTTCCGTAAAGGATGGTATATTCAATTCATCCGCCGCCGCCCGAAAAAGCGGGTTGAAAATCGGTTTCCGACAGCGTTTCGGGGTGGCAAGGAGAGGTTTCCGGTGATATTGTATGTAAGGGAAAATTTTTTGAACAACAGATTGCTGGTTTTGAGGCGATGAAAGAAGCGGATACCGAGTTTGATCTCTTTACTTTCGCCGCGTTGCGGGAAGCCGCCGAAACGGTTACGGTACCACCGCCGCCCGTCGAAGTTCCGGAACATCTTTCCGAGAGCGAACAGCGTCAGCTGTCGCTGGCGTTTCTGGCGGCGCAGCATCCGGCGGCGGTGGCGGGCATGGTGCCGATCCGGCGTTGTCGTCTCAAAGTGGATGCGGCATGTTTCTGGCGCAGCGATTCGGTTCGCCGGGTGGGGATCGGGCGTACCGCCGTGGTGGTGCGCTACCCGTCGCTCGACGGCTGTTTTTCCGACTGTGCGGGGGTGGTCGAACGTATGGAACGCCTGGCGGAACTGCGGGCCCGCCGGCTGGAGATGGAAGCGGAAATCCGCGAAAAAGAACCCGAACTTGCCGCAACTGATGAACTTTTCAGCGAATTTCGCAGTTGGGATTACGCGTCAAGCGCCAATGTCGCCTATCATCGGCTGTGCCGCCGGATCTCCCGGGAGGCGGCGGCGCTGATTTCCGGCAGCCGTCTCGAACGTATCCGTCGTTCCGGAGTTGCGGATTACTGTTTTCTGGCTCTGCCGGAGGAGGTCGTTATTCCGGAGGAATTTGCGCCGGGCTGGGGGGTGCTTTTCTATGCCGCGCCAAGGCGGATCACCCTGTTGCGGCCGGCGGAATTACAGCCGGATGCAACGCCGGAGGGGCGGTTGTTGCTGGCGCTCAATATTGCCGCTGCCGCCACCGGCGGGGAGTGTCTGCGCGCCGGTGTGGATCGCGGTGACGGCGCGCCGCAGCTGCGGCGGCGGGCACGCCGGGGACGCTGGGAAGGAAAGGTCCGGCTGCCTGACGAAGCGGTCATGAACCGGGGAGAAGCAGGACGGCGATGAAAATTTGTAACGAAATCAACGATTAATTTTTCAGTGGAGCAGCAGATTATGGAACACCTTAATGTCCCCCCCGTCAATCACGTGAAGGTTCTCAACGGGCAGGGGTGGGTCGGACTGATTGACCATCTCGGCAGTGAGAGCACCATCGTCAATGCCGCACGGGTTTCTTTCGGCAAGTTGAAAAGTTCCATGGACGAGCGGGATGTGGCGCTGCTTGAATATCTGATCGACAATCGTCACACCAGTCCGCTGGAGCATATTGTTTTCACCTTCAGCG
>CAKUKT010000448.1 GCA_934663655.1 uncultured Victivallaceae bacterium | reverse complement strand
AACAGCCTCCAGGAGTTTATTTACGGCGCCAATTCGCAGGCCGCGCTTCTCAAAAATGGTGGGAATAATTCTCAGTCATTTTATGCAAAATCACTGATCAGTACCCACCCCGACCTGCGCGGTATTTACACCAAGCGGGTTACCAACCCCTCTTCGGTCGTTCTGATCAGCGACACATACAACACCAGTCTCAACGGAAGTAACAGCCGTCCGGCGCAGAGCTATTCCTTTACCGTTTCCAATAACGACGCGCTGGCGGCCAACCATGGCGGCAAAGGCATTCAAATGTGTTTTGTTGACGGTCATGCGGCTAAAGTCGAGGCGGATGAGTTCTTCAATCTGATGACCGGCAACGAGACCGATTACGCCCTCAAATCGATGGGCGCTTCCGGTTGGAGATCCTACAACACCGACCGGGTTTCCACTGTCAAGAATTTCCCGTAATTTCCCTGCCGGAAACTCACCCCGCCTTCCGGGACTTTCCGGGAGGCGTTTTTTTTCCGGAAAAAACTCAATCCGGCTGACCGGATGCTTGCATTCCGACTTCCGGCAGTGTATTTTCCAGCTGTTCCAGCCGAACCGGATCGCTTTTGCCGGTTTTTGCTGGGGAGAAAAGATGAACCTCCGGCAGTGAACAACCTCCATATCCGTTCTTCGCCGGAATGATAAAAAGAGTTTCAGCCATGAGTGACGTCAATCCCCTGGAAATCATCGACTGCTTCTATCCGGATTCACCGTTGCGGCAGATTCTACTCACCCACAGCAGCCAGGTGCGTGACAAAGCGCTGGAGATTCTGGACAACTGCGGTCTGCCGCTGGATCGCCGCCTGATCATCACCGGAGCGATGCTGCACGACATCGGCATCCGCGAATGTCACGCCCCCGGGATACTCTGCACCGGCAACGCCCCGTACATCGCCCATGGAGTGATCGGCGCCCGGATGCTGCGGGAATACGGCGCCGCGCACCATCTCGACCTCGACGCCGTCGCCGCCATCTGCGAACGTCATACCGGAAGCGGCATCACCGCCGCGGAGGTGAGAACACAGTCGCTGCCGATCCCGGAACGCGACTACCTGCCGGAAACCGGAGAAGAAAAGCTGATCTGTCTGGCCGACAAATTTTTCTCTAAATCAGGAGAGATGAAAGAGAAATCGATCGGACACATCCGTAATTCGCTGCGGAAATTCGGTCCCGATGCCGTCGCCCGCTGGGATGAAATGTGCCGCCTCTTCGGCCTGCCGACCGGAGCTTGACCCCCTGCCCCGTCCCGAACCGGCCGGCTCAGCCGCAGCGCTATTTGCGCAGCAGTTTGAAGATATTTTCAAAGGCGGCATTCAGTTCGTCGTGGTTGAGTTCGCGCAGGGCTTCGGCGGCGTTGTCGCGCCGAACCAGCGTGTCCGGCAGCATGGCGAGAAATTCCGAAGGCTGGGCCGGACGCCGTACTCCGCGGGTTACCCGCGCCCGGGCGCGCAGCAGATAGAGAAAGCGCTTGGCCCGGGTCAACGCCACATAAAACAGCCGCCGTTCCTCGTCGCCTCCCCCCTCGGCGAGCGCCCGTTCGTGCGGAAATATACCGCGCTCCAGCGCCGTAATGAAAACCACCGGAAACTCCAGCCCCTTGGATGCATGGAT
>CAKUKT010000447.1 GCA_934663655.1 uncultured Victivallaceae bacterium | reverse complement strand
GTACCGGCCGCGGCGGCATGGCGGTCGCGCTTCATCAGGAGTTTGAACTGCCGACCTTCTTCATCGGCCTCGGCGAACAACCCGAAGAACTCCAGCCCTTCAGCCCGGAATTTTACGCCGAAGCTCTCTTCGGCAAGATCGGAGAGTGAGTGTCATGAACAGTGATTCCAGCAACCGTTTTATGCGCGAAGCTCTCGCCCTCGCGAAAATGGGCTGGGGACTGACCAATCCCAACCCCATGGTCGGAGCCGTACTCACCCGCGGCGATGAGATCATCGGCCGCGGCTTCCACCTCCGCGCCGGAGAAGCCCACGCTGAAGTCAATGCGATCAACGACGCCGGAAAACATGGCAATGACACCACCGGAGCCACGCTTTACGTCACACTTGAACCGTGTTCGACCTACGGGCGTACCCCGCCCTGCACCGATGCAATCATCGCCGCCGGGATTTCCCGGGTGGTGATCGGCGCGCTCGATCCGAATCCGGTTCACAACGGCCGGGCGGTGGAAATTCTGCGCAACCGGGGCATCGAAGTCATCGCCGGAATCGAGGGAAGTGCCTGTGCCGAACTCAATCGGGAGTTTTTCAAATGGGCGGCAACCCGGCGCCCCTTCGTGACGCTGAAGCTGGCGACCACGCTCGACGGCAAGCTCGCCACCGCATCGGGAAGTTCGAAATGGATCACCGGTCCGGAAGCGCGACGCCGGGTTCAGCGGCTCCGCCGGATGGCCGACGCGATCCTGATCGGCGCCGAAACCCTGCGCGCCGACCACCCCGCCCTGACCGTCCGGGAACCGGATAACTGGCCCCGACAGCCGCTGCGCCTGATCGCCTCCAGAACCCTCACTCCCGCGGAACTCGCCGAATATTATCCCGACGGCAATGCCGAAATCGTCGAATTCAGCTCTCCGGAGGATTGGTACAATCTGCTCGATGAACTCGGTCGGCGCGGGATGATTTCGCTGCTGATCGAGGGAGGCGGAGAAATTTCCGCCTCCGCGCTCAGCGCCGGAGTGGTCGATTATGTTGAATTTCACATCGCCCCGAAGCTGCTCGGCGGACGCGACAGCCGTCCGGCGCTCGGCGGCGCTAATCCGGAGTCGATCGCCGATGCCCGTTCGTTATTTCATGTGAAATGTGAACCGTGCGGAAGCGACTTCGTCGTCTCCGGTTATCTCAGGGAAAACTGAAAATGTTCACCGGCCTGATCGAACAAACCGGCGAATTGATAGCTGCGCGCAGCAGTTCAATTCTGCTGCGTCCGGAACGACGGTTCAGCGGTCTGACCATCGGCGAGAGCATCGCCGTCAACGGCTGCTGCCTGACGCTGGAGGAGGAGAGAAACGACGGGGTGCTGCGCTTTCATACCCTCGCGGAAACCCTCCGTTGCACCAATCTCGGTTCGCTTCCGGCGGGATCACCGCTCAATCTCGAACGGGCACTGCGGCTCGGCGATCGCTTCGGCGGCCACATCGTGCAGGGACATGTCGATGCCGTCGCCAGAGTGTTGTCGCTGGCCCGCCAGCCGGACGGAGATATCGAACTGCGCCTCGAACTACCCGATGAACTGCGTCCGGAAATCGTTCTCAAAGGCAGCATCACCGTCGACGGAGTCTCCCTCACCGTGTGCGCAC
>CAKUKT010000446.1 GCA_934663655.1 uncultured Victivallaceae bacterium | reverse complement strand
GTGAAACCGACTGCGAGGTGATGAACCTCGACAAATTGACCTATGCCGGTAATCTGGAGAGCCTGCGGGACGTCGCCGGTTCGCCGCGTTATCACTTCACGCGGATGGATATCTGCGATCCCGGGGTGGCGGAGATATTTGCTGCTTTCCGTCCGGATTCGATAATGCATCTGGCGGCGGAGAGCCATGTTGACCGTTCGATCGACAACCCGCTCGAATTTATCCGCACCAACGTGCTCGGTACCGCGAACCTGCTCAAGATCTCCCTCGAATACTGGAAAAAAAGCGGTGGGGATTTTCGTTTTCAGCACATTTCCACTGATGAAGTGTACGGTTCGCTTGGGGCGGAGGGATTGTTTCGGGAGAGCACTCCCTACGATCCGCGTTCGCCCTATTCGGCGAGCAAGGCGTCGAGCGACCATCTGGTGCGGGCGTGGGGGCACACTTACGGGCTGCCGGTGCTGGTGAGCAACTGTTCGAACAACTACGGCCCCTACCATTTCCCCGAGAAGCTGATCCCGCTGGTGATACTCAACGCCCTTGACGGCAAACCGCTGCCGATCTACGGCCGGGGTGACAATATCCGGGACTGGCTCTACGTCGAGGACCACGCCCGGGCGCTGTGGCTGATCAACCGCCGCGGCGAACCCGGCAGAACCTACAATGTCGGCGGAAATAATGAACGCACCAACCTGGAAGTGGTTGAGACCATCTGCCGGGTTCTGGATGAAATGCGTCCGAAGCCGCGGGGCAGTTACGCCGATCAGATCGCCTTTGTCGCCGATCGCCCCGGTCACGACCGGCGTTATGCGATCGACGCCTCAAGGCTGCGCGAGGAACTCGGCTGGCGTCCAATGGAGAGTTTCGAGACCGGAATCCGCAAAACTGTCCGCTGGTATCTCGACAACGCCTGGTGGTGGGAGCCGATCCGGCAGTCGAAGTACCGCGGTGAACGACTCGGCAGCCTGGAGGTGAAACCATGAAAGGCATTGTTCTGGCCGGAGGGGCGGGTACCCGGCTGCATCCGATAACCCGCGGCACCTCGAAGCAGTTGCTGGCGATCTACGACAAGCCGATGATTTACTATCCGATCAGTGTGCTGATGCTGGCGGGAATCCGGGATATTTTGATCATCACCACGCCGGACGATCAGCCGAATTTCCAGCGTCTGCTCGGTGGCGGAGAACGTTTCGGGGTGAAATTTTCCTATGCGGTGCAGCCGAAACCGGAGGGGCTGGCGCAGGCGTTTCTGATTGGTGATGAGTTCATCGGAGGAGACCGGGTGGCGCTGGTGCTCGGGGACAACATTTTCTACGGAGCGAATCTGCAGAAGCTGGTGCGCCGGGCGGCGGAACGGGAATCTGGCGCGACGGTGTTCGGCTACTACGTCTGCGATCCGGAACGTTTCGGGGTGGTGGAGTTTGACCGGAACTTCAAAGTTCTCTCCATCGAGGAGAAGCCGCTTCATCCGAAATCCCATTACGCGGTGACCGGGCTCTATTTCTACGACAACGAAGTGATTGAAATCGCCCGGTCGATCCGGCCTTCGGCGCGCGGTGAATTGGAGATCACAGCGGTTAATAATGAATATCTGCGACGCGGCACACTGCAGGTTGAGCGGCTCGGACGGGGATATGC
>CAKUKT010000445.1 GCA_934663655.1 uncultured Victivallaceae bacterium | reverse complement strand
CTGCCAGCCGTTGTCGATCTGAATATATTCCAGCGGAAAATCGGAACGGCGGGCCGCCAGGTCTTCGAGATTCTCGGCGATGTCGGCGGCGGTGACGTTCTCGAAATAATAATACCAGCTGCACCAGCCGGTCGGAGCATGATCCCAGGTGCGGGCATTCATGTTTTCTCCCCAGCGGGAGGCGAATTCCTCAAGCAGAGCCTGCGAATCGCTTCCGCAGGTCAGCAGCAGCTCCTCGGATTCGACGGACTCGCCCGGTTCGACGAGAATATGATCCGCGTCGCAGCAGAGTTCCAGTTGCGCCACTCCGGACTCGGCCAGTTCGATCGTGAGGCGGCACATCATCCGGCGGGAGGTGATGAATCCGGCCAGCAGTATGCTGCCGGAAGGCCAGTGGTTCAGCAGCCCGACGTATTCGCCGGAGAAGCGGTTCGGCTCGGCCGCGTTATTGTAATGAACCGGGTCCGAAACCGCCGCCGGCAGATAATCGGGATTGCAGAAGTTGTCTTTCTCCCCGTAACGGACGCTCTTGGCCGGCGTGACCATCGTCCAGCCTTCGAGGAAAATCCGGTATTCCCGGCCGGGGAATGACAGAAAGTCCCCCGGTTCCGGCCGGGCCGTAAAACGGATCGCATCCAGATGCCGCGCGACATTGCCGCGGTTGTGAAATACGGCAAGATAACGGACTTCACGATCCTTCGTCACGGTTTTGACTTCCAGTTCGAGGCCGGGCGGCAATACGGAAGAACCGTCGACGACGGCCTCCGGGTACAGCCGCGGAAAGAATATGTTTTTCATCGTCACTGCTGATTTACTTCCACGAAAGGCGCTTTATTCTGGTCGTATCCGAAATACGGACCGTGGTTTCGCCCCTGAAACATTTTCATGCGCTTGGAACCCGGCAATACATTATAGAGGCACCAGACCCCGGACGGAGGACACACCCAGTCCGACAGGCCGGCTTCAATCTGAACCGGACATTTGATCCGTCTGGCGAAATTGACCGTATCATAGTAACCGAGTCCCTTTTTCCAGTTCGGCCGCCAGCCGCGAATCCGTCCGGCGGTTATGCCGCCCAGCTCGCAGAACCAGGGGACCTCCAATTCACATCGCGTGGCTTCCGGGGTAAGCGCCGTCACCGCCGCCGCCTGAAACGCACCCTGGCTGCCGCCGGCAATCGTCAGGTTGCGCCCGTCCCACTCCGGCAGGGTCATGGCGTACTGCACAGCTCTCAAATCGCGCAGAATCATGTACTTGAAATAACAGTCATGCGGATTTTCATTCTGCCGGTCGTCGAACCCATAGCCGTAAAGTTCCCCGTTGAACAGCTTATCATAGAACGCCGGTTCCCGGTGCAGATCAACGCCATGCGGCCCCACGAAAAAGACGATTTTTCCGGGCTCGTCCTGTGCGACGATGTCCCGCACGCCGTAACCGTCAAACTGGACGTGAAGCGGCAGGGATTTCTTTTGCGCGTCCTTGGGAATTGCCAGAGAACCGACCGTCGGCCGCGGGCCGGGGGCGCTGAGTTTCACATCGTAAATATGGGAATTCTGCGTTGTTTTGAAAAGTTTGCGCTCCAGCACGCGCAACGGAGCCGCCTTCAATTCCGCTTTGGCACTCTTCCAGAACTTGTCGAAATCAGCCGG
>CAKUKT010000444.1 GCA_934663655.1 uncultured Victivallaceae bacterium | reverse complement strand
TTATAATCTTTTCCAACTTCACTGCCTACATATGGTGCGATATACGGCATCCAACGGTATTTATCCGCATTGGTCTGCGAGGTTCTGGTCGGCACGAAATAATCGGTGTTATCGTTGGCGTAAAATGAACAGGCGGTACCGAACTGTTTGAGATTGTTGAGACAGGTGGTATTTTTCGCGGTTTCTCTGGCTTTCGACAGCGCCGGCATCAGCATGGCGGCGAGAATCGCGATGATCGCAATCACTACCAGTAGTTCGATCAGTGTGAATCCTGCCCGCTTTCTTCGGGAAAAAACAACCGGCCGAACCAGGCGGTTCGGATAATGGTTTCCCAAATAATGGCTGATCAAGTTTTCTTTGTACATGACTTCACCTCCGAGGTTTTTACTGGATAGTTTCAGGTTGAGTGCTCGATTCATTATTGTCATCTTCAGTCCTGCTTTTTTTTATTGCTGAATTTTCTCCGACTAATATGGATTGTTGTTCGAAACTGATGGTTTGTCCTGCCGTCCGAGAGGAAAAGCCAGACGGTACAATTCTACCGGAACAATATGAAGATCAATACTCGCGAGAGCTTTTTCCACCCGGCGGGCGCGGATATTGTCGAAAAGTTTGAGATGTCCGGTGTTGGGACACGGTTCGCCAATTGTTCCCGGAATAGCGTTACGGATGTCACGACCGTAGAATCGCTTGATTTCCGGACAGAGCAGCATCTTTGCCCGGAAGAGTTCGGTTTTTATCTGATGGCGGATCAGCCGTTGTGAGTGTGAACATACGGTAAGCGCATGATGAAACACCTGATCGTTCTGGATGGTTTCCGGCATGCTTAAAATAATATCTGCCGCCTCGGCCAGCGGACGCAACGCTTCCAGTTCGGCGTCAGTGGCATAGCGGCAGGCCAGCCAGATCGCCTGATGTTCGGTGGCGAGACGTTCCTGAGCAATATCCCAGAATTCGTAGAGACTGAATTTCGCCACCCGGGTACCCCGCCGGGGGGCGGAGATCAGAATATCCTCCAGTTCCAGCCGGTGCATCGCTTCGCTCACCGGTTGATAACTCATCCCGAACTGCGCCGCCAGTTTGCGCCGGGAAACCAGTTCGTCGGCCTTGAGTTCTCCGGAAAGAATCATATCAAGAATACGATGAAACGCCACATCGGCAAGTTCCGTGGGGGCTCCGAATGATTTTTTCTGCTGGTAAACGTAGGTTGCCGTTTCCGTGGATTGGTCTGCTGGTTTAATGAACATATCTGAAATCCGTTTGGTGGTTGTAATTCATTGGCTTAACAAGGTAGTTGTTGTTTATTTTGAAAGAATACCTCAGTTTTTTTGCGGCTCATGGTTCTTGGTGTGCTGGCATGCCAGGATCCGGGGCATAAAAAAAAGAGCTGGAAAATTCGGAGCAGAAATGGCGCAATCGCCGGTTTCGGTCACGGTGCTTGCCGCAATGATTGACCAGCCGGCGGACTTTTCCGGCTGTCCGGATCTCCGTAATGCCGCCACCGCCGATTGGGTAACCCGCCGCGTCCGGGGATAGAATGATACCAGGCTGCTCGTTTTGCAGTTCATGATATGATCAGAGATTTTCCCGTTGGTCTGCATCGTTCGTTGGAATGTTGTTTTTTTCGGTGCCGTTTTCGTGGTCGCGAGA
>CAKUKT010000443.1 GCA_934663655.1 uncultured Victivallaceae bacterium | reverse complement strand
CTACCGGAGTTCGCGTCATGCGATCCGGCCGGTGGTCGGCCACCCTGATTTTGTCCACTATTCGCATGAGGAACTGCTCCGGTTGCTGGGGCTTGCCGGTTTCTTCTATGATTTCTCCGTGAAAGGCGTCCGCTTTATCGTGCTGAACGGGTTGGACGTCAGCCGCTTTTCGCCGCCGAAAAGCCGGAACTACCGGGAGGCGGTCAAGTACCGCGAACGCAACATCTTCCGCAATCTCCGCGATTGGGACGGGATGCTGTCGGAAGAAGGCTTCGCCTTTCTCCGCGACCGGCTGGACCGGTCGCTCGCCGCCAGCGAAAGCGCGGTCATTCTCTGCCATGTCCCGCTTTACAGCGGCGCCTCCGGTTCCGGAGCGGTCATGTGGGACAGCGCCCGGATTCTTGAACTGCTCGACCGTTACCCCCATGTCCGCGCCGTTTTCGCGGGCCACTATCACCCCGGCGGCGCGGCCGTCCGCAAAGGAGTCGTCCACAAAACGGTCAAGGCGATCTGCAACTGCATGGAGCCGACGGCGCTCATCGCCCGCATCGACGGCGATGAGATCACCTTTGAACCGGTCGGGGAGGAAAAGGCGTTTTCTTATTCCCGTTCCGATTGCGCATCCGCCGCCGTCTCCGGCCGGGCGCTGCCCGAAAGCGTCATTATGAGCAACACCGGCGAACTCGCCGTCTGCGACCGCGAAGGGAATTTCCGGATGGCGCTGCCGGCGGGCGGCGTCTACTGCCTCAAGGCGATGAAAGACGGCTTTGCCGACAGCTTCCGGCCGATGCTCCGGGTTCCCGCGCGCGGCGTGGAGTTTTCCCAGGCCGCCGATTCCCGGCGCCATCTTGTGCGCGGGCATTTTGCGGGTCCCGCGGCGCTGAAGATCGCCGACTGCGACCAACCGGTACACTTCTTCGATCTGCGCGGCAACCCCTACGGCGCGGCGGAGACGCCCCCCGGAACCTGGAACGAACGGAACGCCTTTTACTGGACGCGCGGCGAATACGCCTTCACCGCGACCGGCAGGACGGAGGTGACTCCGGCCTTCCCGGATTTCCCCGAAATTCGCCGCGCCGGTTGGTTCAAGGGGGATTTTCACGCCCATATCATCCATGCCGAGAACACCTATTGCGGCAATCTTCAGATGAGCGCCGCGCTGGCGAAGATGGAGCATTACGACTGGATCTACTTCTCCTCCGATTACGCCAACGACGGCGATGTGGCCGACTATCACGCGCTGGCGGAACATCTGTCGGAGCCCGGTTTTCTGCTACGTGTGAACAGTGAATTCCCGAAGAACCATTACGGGCACGTCGGCAATATCGGCATCGGGCCGGTGACGGATGATTTCGACTGTGAAAAAATTTCCAATTTCGAACTGGCCGAGGAATATATTTACAACCGGGGAGGGGTGGCGATTCCGGTTCATCCGCTCTTCGACGACGGAATCCGGACCTCGCCCGACGGGCGGCAATACAGCTGGATGTCCGGCAAAGAGGTCATGCTCTGGCTGCTGTGCAAACCCGAATTGCTGCCGGTGCTCGACCTCTTCTACTTCGACGATACGCCGCAGAGCGAAAGCTTCTGGTATATGCTGCTCGACCGCGGCTACCGGATCGGCTGCTGCGCCACCAGCGACGCCGCTTTCGACG
>CAKUKT010000442.1 GCA_934663655.1 uncultured Victivallaceae bacterium | reverse complement strand
AGACGGCAGAGCGTGAAATAGACCGGCGCCACATAATCTTCGGCCATTGCCCGGTTGCGGTCATACCCGGAGAAACGCCATGAAAGCGCCAGCAGGTTGTTGTCGGGAGCGACGAAGGCCTTAACTTTCAGCGAGACCCCGTTATCCCAACGGCATACCGCCTCGATTTCGCTCGCTTCTATTTTCAGCTTTTGAACGATTTTCAGTCCGCTCATGCCGGCAGGGTAATGCAGTATCAGTTCACCGACCGGTTTCGGACATGGGTATCCGCGTTCCTGATTCGACGGCGGCACTCCCCGGCAGATTTCCCGCATTCGTTCCGGGTGGTCGGTGCCGTTCAAAGCCTTGACTTCGCCGCCGTATGGCCCGCAGCACCAGCGTTCTTCGCGGATTCCCCGCGTGATCTCATCGATATGGGCGGGTTCAGGATCAAGCTCGTAAGCGACGCGCCGATCCCAGACATCCCCCTTGCCGAGCCGCCAGACCAGACAGCCCGGACGCTGCAGGAAACTGCAGGAGAGATCCCCATTTCCAAGCAGCAGTCCATCTTCGGGAACGTCAATTACATGATTGATTTCGATAACGTGTTTTTTCATGGTTCAGGTTTCCGCACGGTTTTCCAATTGACCGGACCGGAAGGGTCACAACCGGTTCCGGAAATCATCGGCATCGGCCGGTTTTCCGGCACTTCCCACTTATCTTCAGTATCGGTATGGTTCCGCTTATCAGAATAAATCCACCGCCTGCCAGTTCACCATCCGTCGCCGCTCCGGAGGGGAACCGCTCATATCATTACCAACTCCCGACAGTTGCAATGCCGCCAGGAGAAAGTCGTTGAAAGGTGCTGATTTTGCAATATGCACCGCACCCGCAAAACGACGAAAAAAAAGTGAAGAAACAAAATTTGATAACGTTATCAAATTATCTGTTATAATATGCGCTCTGAAATGAAAATTGTCAATACCGCCATTCAAAAAAAGCGGGAGGACAATTGTTTTTCCGAACTTTTCCCGCTCCTTTCACCGGAAGCGACGAGTTCAGGAGAAATAGCTCTTTTCGTTCCCGAGGCCGGGAAATGCTCGGTTCATCCCCCCTGGGGTGAGTAGCTTGATTGCACATGGACGCGATTGCAGCGCCTACCCTTCCCGGACGATATCATCACCAGTAGGTCAAGGGTGGAGAACGATCCACCTGCCGATTTTAATTTGTAATCCGGCTTTTTCATGCTATTTTACTCCCATTCCGGCGGGAAGTCATGCGATGACGCCGTTTCCCCCGCGGCCTCCTGCCGTCGGAGGAAAAAGGTCGATGGTCCGGCGGCAAAAGTCGCATCCATTCCTTCCGGAACCGGACGGACGGCAAATCATTTTGAGTATTGGTTTTTACGACGGAAAGCAGAACCTCTCCCGGTGGTTCGGTCGGGCCGGAAAATCATTCACGCGGACAAATTATAAATGAAACCAACAATAGCGAATCCGGAAAAGCTCATCGATCAGGCCCGCGGCCTGATCAAAGCTGCGCTGGTGATCAAAAATGTTGATATTTTCAACCTCATTACCGGTCAATGCGAGCGGGGCGACATCGCCATCGGGGACGACCTCATTGTCGGTACCGGCGATTCCTATGACGGGGAGGTTGAAATTGATGGCCGGGGGC
>CAKUKT010000441.1 GCA_934663655.1 uncultured Victivallaceae bacterium | reverse complement strand
CGGGAGCAAGGGTGGACAATTTGGCGGAAAGCGGGGGGCACCCCCAAAAAGCCGACGGCGGCGCGCGGGGGGTAGTTTTGACGCAAGCGGAACTCGTTTTTTTAGAGCTGCTTAGCGATCCTCTCCGTGACGACGAATCGTTCGCTTCGGCGGGCCACGCGGCCGGTCTCACCGACGAACAGATCGGCTATGTCGAGGAGTGGGTGGCGAACCACGGAGTCCACTGGCTGACCTGCGAATCGGCCGGGTACGATCCGAAAGTAGGAGCAAGGGTATTCCGTAACCCGCTGGTTTCCAAGATTATCAATGCTGCGGCAGATCGCGGGATGTGCGTGGGGACGATCCCTTCGAAGGAGGAGGTAGCCGGGTTTCTCGGCCAGCAGCTCCGAAATCCGTTCCTTCCGGTGGCGACGCAGCAGAAAGCGGCGGAGACACTGGCGAAGATGATGGGCTATTTCCCGGCCGGATCGGACGGGCCGCGGGTCGGCGTGCAAGTAATTCTGCAAGGGGAGCTTACAGATGGCTGACGGCAGACTGGTGACACTTTCCCCGTGCGAGTTCCTCGGTTATCGGCCGACAAAATTCCAGCGCGAGTTCCATGTCACCCGCCGTCGGCAGACCTATACGACGTTTGTGGCGCACCGCCGGTTCGGGAAAACGGAAGGGTGCCTTGCCGAACTGATCGACGGCTGCCTCCGGTGTCCGAAACCCGCTCCGAATTTCAAGTACATCGCGCCGACGCTGAAACAGGCGAAAGAGATCGCATGGGCTCCGCTCATGAAGATGATTTCCCGGATGAGGCAGAACGGGGCGCAGGGTATCGAGGTGTCCCGCACCGACGCGAGAGTGGTGTTCAACTGCGCGGTGAATGCCCCGGCGGTGTTGCAGTTTTCAGGATTGGAAGAACCGGACTTTCTCCGCGGCGGCTATGACGACGGTATGATCGTGGACGAAGCCGCGACCATGAAAGAGGGGATATGGGGCGAAGTGCTGGTTCCCCGTCTGGCGGACCGCGACGGCTGGGCCGTCATCACCGGAACGGTGAAGGGAATGGACCAGCTCTACGATTTTTTCTCGAACGGAGACCCGTCGAGCGACAGGTACAGCCCGCATTGGGCCAGTCTGTATTTTCCGGAGTCCGTAACGCACGGCCAGCTTCCGTGGCTGAGCGTGGAGCAGCTTGAGAAGATGGCGGCAGGCATGGGCGGGCGCGATTCGATCGCATGGCGGCAGGAGATGGAACTGGACTGGCTGGCGAATGATGGAAATCTCCTGATTCCGCTGCTGAAGGTCCGCGAAGCGATGAAGCGGACCGTCGCAGCACATGAATACGAATCGTCGTCCAATATTCTCGGCGTCGATCCGCACGGCCACGGAACCGACAAAACGGTGTTTATGCGGAGGCAGGGCCGGGCGGCGTTCACGAAGAAGACCTTCGGAGACGAGAAGGCGGAATTTCTCGCGGCTCAGGCGATGCTGATGCACCGGCAGACTCCGCTGGATGCGATATTCGTGGACTGCACCGGAGGCTACGGGCTCGGTTTCGTCGAATTTCTCCGGCGGTACGCCGACTCCCCGATGGTGGTGGAGGTGAATTTCAGCGCGAAAGCCAACGATTCGGAGCACTACGCGAACCGCCGCGCCGAGATGTGGGACGAG
>CAKUKT010000440.1 GCA_934663655.1 uncultured Victivallaceae bacterium | reverse complement strand
TCACATGCCTCGTTGCGCAGTCGCTGTTCCAATTCGGCGCGCCGTTCCTGCTCGTTCAACGCCGTGCGCAGCGATTCCAGTTCCGCGGCAAGCGCCCCGGCTTCCCGGCGTTCCCGTCCCACCCGCCTTGCGACGACTCCCCAGACGATCAGCGCGCCCGCCGCCGCTCCAGTAAACAAAAGAAGAAGATATTCCATAAACCCCCGAATCCCCCCGCTGCCATCGTTTCTGCGACGGGTAATATAACCGCGGATCAACAAAAAGCAAATCCGGAAAAATGTGTTTTTCTCCGGAAAAAATTTCGGAAAAACTTGCTTTTCCGCGTTGCGGTGATATCTTCCGGTTAACAGCGCGGCGTCCGCATTCCGCCCGCCGCCACCGGAAAGAATGATGAAAATCCTGCTTTACAACATCGCCTACGGCACCGGCAACCCCGGCGGCGAACTCAAAAGAGTTCTGTCCGGACACCATTTCATCCTCGCCCCGGAACGGCCGTTCCGGAAAATCCGCAATTTTCTGACCGCCAACCGACCGGACGTGATCTGCCTGATCGAAGCCGACATCGGCAGCCGCCGAACCGGACATGTCAATCAGGTGCAGTCGCTCGCCGAACACCTCGGCTATCGCGGATTTTTCCGGCAGAAATACGCACCGCTCTCCCTGCTCCGCCGCCTCCCCTATCTGCGCCATCAGGCCAACGCGATTCTCAGCCGGGAGGAATCGGTGACCGAAGCGATCGATTTTTTCCCCCGCGGCGCCAAAAAACTGATTCTGACCTCGCGGACCGGCGGCATCACCATTGTGCTCGTCCACCTAGCCCTCGGCGGCAAGGTGCGCAGGTCCCAGCTCGAATACCTCGCCGCCACCCTCCCCGTAAACGAGCCGCTGGTCGTCGCCGGGGATTTCAACACCTTCGGCGGCGCCGCCGAACTTGAAGAACTGCTCCGCGCCACCGGTCTGCGCAGCGCCAATCGCGACCACCAGCCCAGCTACCCCGCCTGGGCGCCGTTCCGGGAACTCGATTATCTATTGCTGTCACCCCAGGTGAGACTTACGGGATTTCAGATGCCCCGGGTCTTCTTCTCCGACCACCTGCCGCTGATCGCGGAGGTCGAACTCACAGAATCGGCGACAGCAGCGCACAGCAGCCGGAAATAAAACGCTGATAAAAAGGATATTTTCCCACGTCGCGCAGGGAGAGTTCGACCGACTGATAGAGTTCGACTTCGATCTTTTCCTCCATGGCGCCGACGAAATCTCCGCCCTCGAAACAGAAATCGAGTTCGAAATTCAGCCGGAAGCTGCGGCTGTCGCAGTTGCTCGAACCCATGATCCCCCATTCCCGGTCCACCAGCAGCGCCTTGGTATGTGAAAAAATCCCGGTTTTTTCAAAGATCCGTACCCCGCGGCGCAACAACACCGGGTAGAAGTTGCGCGCCGCCATGTCCACATAGAAGTGGTTGTTGTGCTGCGGTACGATGATTTTCACCTCCACCCCCCGCGCCGCCGCCAGACACAACGCGTCGATAAAGGCGGATCCCGGCACCAGATAGGGCGTGATGATCGTCAGCGAACGCCGCGCCAGCGCCACCGTGGCGAAGAAAAATTGCCGGGTTCCCTGATAGGTGTCGCCGGGGCCGCCGGCCAGCACCCGCACCACATCACTGC
>CAKUKT010000439.1 GCA_934663655.1 uncultured Victivallaceae bacterium | reverse complement strand
GACCCGCGCAGACAACTGAACCCCTCCCCACGGTCGAGCGGAGTCAACGGCGAATACCCGGAATTTTCCAGCGACTGCGACAACCGCTGCGGATCATCCACCGCAAAACTCCACAGCGTCGCGCCGGAAGCATGTTCAAGGTAGGCGGCCCGGGAACTCTCCAACGTCAGCGTCAACTCTTCGTCCAGCTGAAACACCGACATGAAGCCGCTGTCCAGCTTCGGCTCCCCGAAACCCAGCGCATCCCGGTAGAAAATACGGCAGGCGTCAAGATCCCGAACCTTGATGACAATACCGAAACGAAAACTTTTCATTGCGATTTCCCTGATTTCTCCTTGCGAAATTACGGATCTGGCCGTAAATTATGCACAGGACAAGAAAGCATTACCGTTTTTTTAAATATATCATGAAAAATCCGAGGATTCAACCGTGGACTTTGAAACCTATCGCAATCCCCTGACCGAACGCTACGCCGGCAAGGCGATGAGCCGAATCTGGTCGCCGCAATTCAAACATTCCACCTGGCGGCGGCTCTGGCTAACCCTCGCAACCTGCGAAAAAGAACTCGGTCTGGAAATCTCCGACGCTCAGCTCGCGGAACTCGCCGCCCACCTCGACGATATCGACTTCGACCGCGTCGCCGAAATCGAGAAATCGCTCCGGCATGACGTGATGAGCCACATCCGCGCCCTCGCCGAAAAGTGTCCGGAGGCGGCTCCGATCATTCATCTCGGCGCCACCAGCTGCTTTGTTACCGACAATACCGAACTGATCCAGATGCGCGAAAGTTTGCGGCTGATCCGGGGAAAACTACTGAAACTGATGGCGAATCTGGCCGATTTCTGTTACCGCTACCGCGATCTGCCGACGCTCGGCTTCACTCATCTGCAACCGGCTCAGCTCACGACGGTGGGCAAACGTTTCGCGCTCTATCTTCAGGACTTCATGCTCGATTTCGAACGCATTGACCGGGAAATCGCCGAACTGCCGTTCCGCAGCGTCAAGGGTACAACCGGCACACAGGCGAGTTTCTTTGAACTTTTCGAAGGCGACCACGAAAAATGCCGGAAACTTGAGCGCGCCGTGGCCGCCGCGTTCGGCTTCGAGCACGTGATCGACCTTTCCGGACAGACCTATACGCGTAAAATCGACTATTTCGTGCTGGCGCTGCTCTCCGGAGTGGCCCAATCGGCGGCGAAATGCGCCACCGACATCCGGCTGCTCGCTCACATGAAGGAGATTGAAGAGCCGTTCGGAGCCAAGCAGGTGGGTTCCAGCGCAATGGCCTACAAGCGCAATCCGATGCGCAGCGAACGGGTGACCTCGCTCGCCAGATACGTGATGAATCTACCCGGCAACGCCGCCGCCACCACCTCCACGCAGTGGTTCGAACGCACCCTCGACGACTCCGCCAACCGCCGTATCGTGCTGCCGGAAGCATTTCTCGCCACCGACATCATTCTCTCGATCCTCTGCGACGTCACCTCCGGCCTCCAGGTATGGCCCCGGGTCATCGCCCGCCACATCGCCGCGGAATTGCCATTCATGGCCACCGAAAATCTGCTGATTGCCGCAGTACGCAAGGGCGGCGACCGCCAGCAACTTCACGTAGTAATCCGAACCCATTCGATGGCGGCGGCCCGCCGGGTCAAGGAGGAAGGTCTCGACAA
>CAKUKT010000438.1 GCA_934663655.1 uncultured Victivallaceae bacterium | reverse complement strand
TCAAGGATCTGCGCTTTGTGCCGAAACTTTACTACGGTTATTACCAGCGACTCAGCCAGTTCTCCGCCAACATGAATAAGTTCGATCAGCTGGCTGATTTGCGTGGCGACGGACTCGTGGTCTACCCCGGAGGGAAGGCGGCGTCGATGCTGATCACTGTCGGCGACGATTTCTCCGATCCGGAGGTCGCGGCGATGCGTCCCCGGGTAGTGCTTGACGTGAATACGCTCAATACCTACGATGAAGTCCCGCTGCAGGCGAAAATCAACGGCAGTGATGCCGGCAAACCGGTTTTCAACGGCGGCAATTATACGTTTCGGGTTGATCCTTCGCTGGTCAAAGCCGGTGAAAACCGGTTTGAATTCTCTCTTGATCCGAAATTCGATCAGACCATTCCTCCTCAGACGATTCTGGTCGGGGATAAAATTCTGCGCGGCGCCAATCAGCCGCCGTGGCGGCGGCTTTTCCCCGCCCATGATTTTGCGAATGCGGAGAAGATCATCGACGGCTCCTACTGGATCAGCGACACCGGCACCGGCAACGGCGAATGCGCCAATCTGCTCTATCCGCTTCCCGACTTCAGCGGACGGCAGTTCGGCTGCGAAGTCGAAGTGCTGGTGGAGAAATCGACCGCTCCGGAAGCGGTGGCGCTGCGGGTTGCGACCGGGGAGTTCGTCGAGATGATCACCTTCTCGCCCGACCGGGTCGGCCTCAAATTTGCGGGCGAGTCGGCGAAGTTCAACACCACTGACGGCTTCCACAAGTACGTCATTGACATCAACAACGGCCGGATCACCGTCTTTGCGGACGGAAAGGAACTGGTCAGCGGCAAGCTGGTGATGAAGGCGGATGATCCCGCCGGCAACATGACCGGCAACAACCTGGCGATCCCCAATATGCACAGCCGCAGTCTGGTCATCGGTTCGCTCTCGGAGAAGGGAACCGGAGCCGCCCGCTGGAAGAATCTGCGGCTCAGCGGCGCCTCCGGAATCCGGATTGCGGATGTTTCGCTCGGAGTTACCTTCGCCGGTAAGGAAGATCCGGAGATCGCGGCGGCGGTTGCCGAACCCCCCGCGTTCAAATATGATTTTGACGCCGCCCGCGGCGCCGAGGGTTTCCAACCGGTTAAAATTGATTATAAACAAGGCTTCTACTCTTTTGCCGACGGTGTGCTTCACCTCAACAACGATGATCCACAGAAGGCCTATGCACTCTGTTCCCTGCAGGATGACTCGCTCTTCCGGGCCGGGAAGGGGGTGCTGGTGGTGGAGTGGGAAGTCGAAGCTGGCGCTTCCGCCAAGGCGGATGACAACAGCTTCCAGATGGTGATCCAGCCGGCGACCGGAGAGGATGGCATGGTGTATGCGGGCAGCTTCAAATTCGCCGCCGGTCGGGTGGTGACGCCGTGGCGGACGATCTCGGTTCCGGAAACCGGTTTTCTTTCCTGCCGGGTCTTCATCAATCTGGCCAACGGCAGCGCGGAGTTTCAGCTTGACGGCAAAATGGTAGCCGATGGCAAACTTCCCGTCATGAAAAACAGATCTTATCTTTTCTTCGGTGACGGTTCGTCGGTGGTCAGCGGTTCCGCCGCGCTCAAAACGCTGAAGATTGGTTTGCGCGAATCAAAATAAAATCAATTTTTTCTCCGGCCCTCAGCATGGGCCGGAGAAAATAT
>CAKUKT010000437.1 GCA_934663655.1 uncultured Victivallaceae bacterium | reverse complement strand
AGATTGCCCGCCGCCAACCCTTCACTCGTGAGATCATCGGCACTGCAGGCACTGATCTCTCCAATCTCTTCGACGATCTTTTTCGCTTCCGCATATTCCGCATCGGTCACCCGGTAGAACGGGGCTTCGAACTCCTGTGATACCACGCTGAGCGCGTCCACCTCGATTTTCCGAACCGCATAAAGCATGCTCAAAATGGCAGCGGCATATCCCCTGCCGATCCGGCACGCCTCGGCATAGCAGGTCTGGTTTACATTATTGTTCACGTTGAAGTGATTGATGTTGCCCTGCGGTGCGATCAGCGTGATGACCGGGATATCATATTCGTAGCGGTTCTGAATTTCCCGTTCCATACGCCCGACCCAGTCCGCGGATACCAGATCGTCGCCGATCGTATCGGTGTGGTTGCTGATATTGGCGATGATCAGGCGATCCTCTCCCTCCTGCCTGACCACCAGGAACGGAATTTCGGCATCGATGCCGCCCTCCGGTTTGACAATATCGGGATTGAGTTTCCCGGGGTTCGTCAATACGGTTCCATCCTTCATCCAGAAACGGCGGTTGAAAGCCAGTGTGGTGCATTCGGAACGTCCGGCAAAAAGTTCGGCCTCAGCCAGATTCGCGTAAGCGTTCTTCACCGCGGAAACCGTCTTGGCGATCAATGAATTTATATATTCCCCGTCCGGGGTCACCGCTCCTTCGTTTGCGGTATACGGGCCGGTATGAGTGTGCGTTACCGAAAAAACTATATTCTCCGCAAATGTGATTCCGTTTGCCTCAAGTTCCCGGATAATCCGCTTCACAAGAGAATATTCCATGACACAGAGATCACTGGAGACAATACCGACGACGATCCCGTTGCATTCAAAAACGGCAGCCCGGACATTCAGCTGGTCGTGCACGCCGCGATTCGGTCGCGGTTCAAAGTAACCCTGAAGCCCAATATTCCGCTTCGGCGTAATGTTTTCCCGGGCAAATCCGAACTTAAGACCAGGAGTGATGTTTGACATGGAAATACCTCATTTGTTTATTCACACGGATTGTAATAATCTTCATGCTTTCTCACAAAGCTCGGCAAATGCGGCAACAGCAGGAGCACGGTTGCCAGTATCACTGAACAGCATAGAAAAATACTCTGATAATTGGAAAATACCATTCCGTTCTTCTCCCAGGAGTCGGCCAGCATTCCGGCGCCGAGGGCGAGTGATGCCCCGAGCCGCCCCAGCGAGATGCCGGTATTCTGATATGTCTGGCAGAAAGCGCAGGCCATGGTTTCATTTCCCGGACGGGCCAGCGACATCATTTCAATTGAATTGAGGCAGAGAAACGTCGCCGCGCAAAAGTTGTAAATAAACAGCAGGATGCCGCCGATAACCGCAATTCCCGGAGTCGATTTGTCCAGAAAAAAGAAACTCAGAGAGAGCAGAATAAAGCTGAAATGAACAAGGGTTTCCACCATTCTCAGTTTCAATCTCCTGACCAGAAAGCTGAAACAGAAAAATGCCGTGATGCTTCCGCCGATGGCAATGGTTGAAATAAGCTGCACCGTGTTGGCACCGAGCTGGACATACTGCCGAAGATAAATAAGTGCGAGCGGCAACACCGCGGTATATCCCATCGTGAGGAAACAGTTGTAGATCGACCAGGTGACCAGCGAACTGTTTTTCATGGAGATGT
>CAKUKT010000436.1 GCA_934663655.1 uncultured Victivallaceae bacterium | reverse complement strand
GCTATCGCTGCGGGCGGATGAGCCGCGCGCCCGGTTCACCGGCAACAACGACGGCCTGCCGCACATGTACGACCGCAGTCTGATCGTCGGTTCGCTTTCCGAATCCGGCACCGGGGCTTCGCAGTGGAAGAATTTCCGGCTGCGCAACAGCGCCATGGTGAATGCGGTAGAACTTCAGGTGGCATTTCCGGCGCCTCCGGACGAGGGCATCCTTGCCGCCATCGGTGTTCCCGGCCGGACGGTCGCGGACTTTTCGGTCGCCTCCGGGAACCTTCCCGCCGACTGGAACTCCTCCTATGCACCCGAACGCATGCAGATCACTCCGGAAAAAACGCTCAAACTCGACAACAACGATCCCGATAATATTTTTGCGCTGATTTCCGGAAACCAGCGCGATTATCTCAAAGCGAAAACCGGAATATTGAGGGTAAGCTGGCGCGTGAAACCCGGCGAATGCGGCAATAACAATTCGAGTTTCCAACTGGCGATCCGCCCGGATCTCGGCGGCAAACTGGTCAGATCCTTCGCAGTATCGATGCGTCCTGGCGTGCTGATCACACCGTGGCGGAGCCTTCCGGTTTCCGGAGAATTCATCCAGGGCGAACTTTACTACAATTTTGCTACCGGTGCCGGCGCGGTAGTGCTCGACGGCAAGATCGCCGCCACCGGACCGCTTCAGGAGACTCAGGCGCCTTCACTGATTTTTTTCGGTGACGGCGGCAGCAACTGCGGCGGAGAAGCAGAAGTTGATTTCATTAAAGTTGAAGTTATCGATTGACAATCAAACCGGAGGATCATCACATGTACAGACGCCGACCGATTCCAGTCCCTGTTTTCACCCTGATCGAACTGCTGGTGGTGATCGCGATCATCGCGATTCTCGCCGCCATGCTGATGCCGGCGCTCTCCAAAGCGCGAGAGGCGGCCAAGGCGAGCAACTGCATTTCCAATTTGAAAAGCGTAATGCTGGCTTCGGCACTCTATACCGACGACAGCCGCGGTCATCTGCCCACCTACAGCTGCGGTGGGCAGAACCGGGGGACAAATCCTTACGTTTGCGGGTTGACCAACATTTTGATGTACAACGAATTGCTGCCACGCGATTCAGCGATGACCCACTGTCCATCGATTGGCGGCAAGCCCCGGCTGCTCAGTGGTGACGGCTATTACCGGGAAGCTTATGGAGCCAACACGGCGACCCCCTGGTCGGCGTTCACGGAGGAGGCGTGGAAATTCATTCACTGCACGGGGGAAAACTCCTACCGTGGATATTTCATTCCGGCGATGCCAAATCCCGGGAACACCTTCATCACCGGCGACAGCTATAACAAAACCCGCAACTCCGAATACTTGTGGTCGAATTTCGCCAACACCGACGCCGCCGCCATCGCCCGTCACTCCGAACGGATCGCCTCGGCATTTGCCGACGGTCATGCCGGGTTGCTCCAGCCACGTGAATACAAGGAATGCTCATTTGAGGTGTATCAGCAAAGCAAAAACGTCTCCGTATATTACTTCACCGGGGCCGGAATCAACCTCGAAATCAATTGAAACAAAACTTGAACTGACCTTTTTCCGGAGTTATCTTAATTTTGGGTTCCATTTCTAAGAACTTATCTCTAAATAAAAGATGAAATCCAAGAAAATTATGCTATATTTGCATTCTGTAACG
The DNA here is from genome assembly GCA_934663655.1 of uncultured Victivallaceae bacterium. Taxonomy (GTDB): domain Bacteria; phylum Verrucomicrobiota; class Lentisphaeria; order Victivallales; family Victivallaceae; genus UBA1784. Next base: position 13 of record CAKUKT010000436.1, on the reverse strand, counting down.
CGGGAGGTGAATA
>CAKUKT010000435.1 GCA_934663655.1 uncultured Victivallaceae bacterium | reverse complement strand
GCCACTCACACCTACGTCGATGAGTTCGGCACCAGCAACTTCCTCGCGGTGTTCGTGTTTGGCGATATGGCTCGGCAGCAGGCTGGCGGCATAGTTGCCGGCCGCCTTGATGTTGCCGGTGCCATGCGGAGCCGCGCGGTCGAAATCGCGGGAGATCATCGCGTCCACCGGTTTGATGCCGCCCTTGTAATAGGCGCCGACGGGCACGACCATGATGGCCAACTCGTATTCGCGGCTCGGAGCCACGCCGATCTGCGGGGTGGTACCGAACATCACCGGGCGGATGTAAAGTGAACCGCCGCTGCCATACGGGGGCACATATTCGATGTTGTCGGCGACAACCCGGCGAACCGCTTCGACAAATTCATCCACCGGAAATTCCGGCATCATCAGCCGGCGGGCCGAACTGTTGAGCCGGGCGCCGTTGGCATCCGGCCGGAAAATGCGCACCCGTCCGTCGCGACACCGGAACGCCTTGAGCCCTTCGAAGGCGGCCTGCCCGTAGTGGAAGGCGTTGGCGGCAATTGAGACCGTAATGTTGTAGTCGTTATGCAGAACCCCGGGACCCCATTTGCCGTCGGCGTAATGGAAACGGATGTTGCTTTTGGTCGGGAGAAATTCAAACCCCAGTTTATCCCATTCGATGTTCATTTGATCCTGACACTCCATGTAGTGACTTGATTGGGCCGCCGTGCGGCCGGTAAACTTCTGTCGGGCGGTCGGGAGTAAAATCCGCGAACCGGGGACATTTTATCTTCAAATGATAAATATACTCCGAAAACCCGCCGATATCAAGCCGTAACCGGTCGATTATGTAAAAGTAAGCCCCCGTTCAGGCGGAGCGGCTTAAGCGGATCGCCGCCGGGACGACGAGATGCGCACAGAACGAGAGCGCCACTGCGGGAATGGAGAAACCGGGGTAGTGCCGCGGTCGATCAGTTGCGGATCTCACCGTAGGGGGTAATTTCCCATGAGGCGGGAGTATTTTGAGGGATCGAACTGTAACCGGCACGTTCACGAGCGGTACAGCCGCAGAAGAAGAGAAATGCGGCAGCAGCCAGAAACGATAAAATCCGGATCGGTTGAATGTATTTCATTTTTCCCTCTCAAACAGTGTGAGCACGAATTTTTTAAAATTGCACAAGGGGCGGAACCGGGAAGATAAAAAGGGAATCGATGGGCAATCGCGGAACCCGCACCGTCAGAAATAGTTCAGCACATATCGAAATGGCGCCACCGTTCACCGCAGCCCCGGCTGCCATCAACGCAAGCCATGAGCACCATAACTATCATCGCGACACCGAGAATGCTTCACCCACCAGGAACACCGAACCGGGATCAAGTCTCACACCCCATCCAGGAGACACGCTCCCGAGGATACATCGGAAACGCCAAACCGGGATCAAGTTACTCCGGAACGCGGATATTTTTCCACTCCACGGTTTTCATACCCAGGAAAGCCGAACCGGGATCAAGTCCACGCCCCATCCAGGAGACGCGCTCCCGAGGACACATCGGAAACGCCGAACCGGGATCAAGTTACTCCGGAGCGCGGATATTTTCTCCACTCCACAGTTTCCATACCCCGGAAACGCCAAACCGGGATCAAGTTACTCCGGAGCGCGGATATTTTTCCACTCCACGGTTTTCATACCCAGGAAAGCCGAACCGGGATCAAGTCCACGCCCCATCCAGGAG
>CAKUKT010000434.1 GCA_934663655.1 uncultured Victivallaceae bacterium | reverse complement strand
CCAGGTACAGATCCTCAAGGGCCGCAGCGATATCCCGCGCTTCCTGCTCGGCGCCGACCTGCTGATCCACCCGGCCCGCAACGAAGCCGCCGGCAATGTGCTGATTGAAGCGCTGGCGACCGGACTTCCGGCGCTGGTCTCCGGCAACTGCGGCTTTGCCGACATAATCGCCGAAGCCGGCGGTGTGGTGCTTGATGAACCCTTCCGTCAGCGCAACCTCAATATGGCGTTGCAGCTGACCCTGACCACCCCCGGACGCCTTGACGAACTCAAACGTGAAGCTGTCGCCGCCGGCGCCACGGGCGATTTCCACCGGCGCGCCGCCGTCGCCGCCGACCTGATCGAACGGGTCGCGGCGGAGAAAATAAAGCCATGAGCACCCGGATCGTACTGGATGAAAATTTTGCCCGGCTGTGGGCAGACCGTGACCCTTTCGAGGCGGCGGCGGAACTGGACGGCCTCGAATTCCGGGCGGTGAAGAGCCGCCGCACCTTCCGCTTCGAACTGGAGGGACGCGGCTACTTCATGAAATACCACCGGGGTGTCGGCTGGCGGGAAATTTTCAAGAACCTGATGCAGTTAAAAGCGCCGGTACTCGGCGCCGACAATGAATTTACCGCGCTCAGCATCCTCAACCGACTCGGAGTACCGACGATGCATGCCGCCGCATTCGGCAGTCGCGGCTGGAATCCGGCGCGCCGGGAATCATTTCTGATCACCGACGAACTGTGCAACATGCGCAGCCTTGAGGATGTCGTCCGGGAGTGGCCGGAGCATCCGCCCGCGTTTTCACGGAAACGGGCGATCATTGCCGCGCTCGCCGCCAGTGCCGGAACCATGCACCGATCCGGCATCAACCATCGGGACTGCTACATCTGCCATTATCTGCTCGATGATTCCGGCCCTCTCCTTCGCCTCCACGTGATCGATCTGCACCGGGCGCAGCTGCGCCGCCGGGTTCCGCGACGCTATCTGGTCAAGGATCTCGGCGGGCTCTGCTTTTCCAGCTTCGATGCGGGAATCACCATGCGTGACCGCCTGCGTTTCATCCGCGACTACACCGGTCGTCCGCTGCGCGAAGAGTTGTGCGGAACCGGGGGAAAATTCTGGCGCGACGTGTGGAAAAACGCCGTGGCGCTCTACATCAAGGAGTTCGGCCGACCGCCGCAGGCGGCGGCGTCATCCGGGAGGGGAAAAAGATGCTGAGTCTGCGAATTACCGGCGGCAATCCGATATCCGGCGCCGTTACCGTCGGCGGCAACAAGAATGCGGTGCTGCCGATGATCGCGGCACTGCTGCTCACTGACGAAGAGTGTGTGCTGTATAATGTGCCGGATATTCTCGATGTGCGCAGCATGCTCGATATCGCCGGAACCCTCGGAGCGGATTTCACCTTCGAGCGGCACACCCTCCGTTTCAGCTGCAAGAAAGTGGTATCGACAGAGGTTTCCAGAACTCTCGCCGCCCGCAACCGGACCAGCATTCTCTTTGCGGCGCCGCTGCTTGCCCGCTGCGGCCGGGCGCGTCTCGCCCCGCCCGGCGGGGATGTGATCGGCCGCCGTCGGCTGGATGGACACTTTTATGGCCTCACCCGGCTGGGGGCGGAAATGGACCACTCCGATCTGGAGGCGTATTGCTTCTCCGCCCCTTCCGGACTGACCGGACGCGAACTCTTTCTCGACGAAGCGAGCGTAACCGCAACCGAACAGATTCTGATTGCGGCCGTCACCGCCCGTGGCCGCACCACCCTCTACAATGC
>CAKUKT010000433.1 GCA_934663655.1 uncultured Victivallaceae bacterium | reverse complement strand
CTGGAACGGTCCCGAAGGACTCTGCGAAAACCGCAAGACGGTACTGCGCGCGGACGCCGCGGATTCGATTTCGGCGGCTGACTTCAACAACGACGGCCGGCTGGATCTCTTTGTCGGCAGCTATCACGGCGGCAAGGACCGGGATATCAACAGCTTCATCTACTGGAACCGCGCCGACGGCTTCCACGAACTCGACCGCGAACTGCTGTTCACCCATTCGGCCAGTGGTTGCGTGGCGGTAGATTTCAACAACGACGGCTACATCGACCTCGCGGTCGCCAACCACAAAATCTGGGGCGATCATACCGGCTACAGTGAAGTGTGGTGGAATGGTCCGGAGGGCTTCAGTCCCCGGCGCACCACTCACCTGCCCACCGAGGGACCGCACGGCATGACCGCTCTGGAACCGGGCAACCTGCTCGACCGGGGTCCGGAGGAGTTCTACGAGTCGGAAGTTTTTCCGATCGAATCCGCCGGAACGGTGCTCTCCGCCGAAGTCGAAGCGGAACTCCCCCCCGACACCTGGGTCAAAATCACGGTGCGCGCCGCAGCCACAGCGGAGGAACTGGCTGCCGCCCCCTGGAGTGATCCGGATAAATTCCGGGTCCGCCGCGGCGAACTCTTCCAATACCGGCTTGCGCTCGGCGCCCGCAACTCGCTGCGGACACCGCGCGTCACCGGCGTCGACATCACGATCGGCTGAATTTCGGGAAGCGTCAGGATGGAGATCAGGAAGCGAATCCTGCCGGAACCGGGTTTCTCCGGGGTCGCCGAACGGGCGCTCTGGCGGGAATGTTTCGGCGGGATTCCTTCCGACGCCGAGGTGGATATCTTCATTTCCGGCCGGGAACGCGTCCACAATGTCGACGTGCTCTTTTCAGCGGAGGAACCGGGGGAACTTCTGGCCACCTGTCACCTGACGATCGACCGGCGCACCGGACTCGGCGGACTTGGTGAAGTTGCGGTTGCCGCCGCCCACCGGGGCCGCGGCCTCGGCAGAGCGGTCTGTGAGGCGGCGCTCGAGGAGTTCGATTCCGGCGGCGGGTGGGCGATCTTCCTGGCTACCGGGAATCCGGCGGCCGCAGCGCTCTACTCTTCGCTGGGGTTTTCGTTTCTGCCGGGTTCGCGGGTGATGCTCCGCTGCACCGGTTCCCAGGTGGAATTTTTCCGCCGGTACTTTTGCGGCGGCGCCATCCGGGTGGAGGCGGGCACACCGTCTTTCCGGGTACCAGTGATCCCGCTGGCCCTGTACGGCCACGGTCTGACGGTGCTCGACGCCAACGCGGAGATTTTCGGCACTGAATTTATAACCCAGGGCGCGTGCATGGGATTGTATCCGCGATATGCGCACTTCGTGCCGGGAAGGCTCTTCGTGGCGCGCGGCGATGCCGGCGAAATCTCCGGAGCCGCCACCTTGAAGCAGGGAGAAAACTGCTGGTACGGTGACCTCTTCGCCCACCGCGACTATCCGGAAGCCTGGCCGCGACTGCTCGAAATCTTACGCAGCACCGCCGGAGCAGATCTCCGGATTCCGGTGTTTGACGAAGTCAAACGGCAGGCGCTGGCAGAGGCGGGGGCCCGTCCCGACGGGACGACGCTTCCGGTAGCGCTGCACTTCGGGTTCACAGCGGCGGCGGAACTATACCGTTTCTGACCGTCCCTCTCCGCTCGGCTACCGGCTGTTGACGTGAACCTCCCGGCGGCGGCGGCGAAATTCACCCGGCGTCAGCGAATAAATCCGCCGGAACATCCGACGGAAATAGGCGGGATCATTGA
>CAKUKT010000432.1 GCA_934663655.1 uncultured Victivallaceae bacterium | reverse complement strand
CAAGCCAGCTGGTGTCCACCGACGGATACACTTTGACGCCGTACTTTTTGCCCAGCTTGACCGCGTCGGAAACCGAGGCGAAGTAGCCCTGATCGCCGCCGGGAATGAAGATATCGATGAGTTTTTCCTTCATCCAGGTTTCAATATCCAGACCGGTGTCACGCGCCAGAGCGGCGCTGTCGGGCAGCCGGGCGGTGATGATGAGGTAACGGCCGCGGCGCTTGCCGATCCGGTCGGCATCGGAACGAATGTCGCGCATCAACTGCGTAAACGCGGCGATCTCCTCCTCGGAAGCACTTCCGCCCTGAGCAACGCTCCTGAAAAACACCGGGAAGCGGTAAAAATCAAGTTCCACTCCGTCGACGTCGTAATGGCTGAGCAGTTCCTCAATGATCGCACGGAAACGCTCGCGCACCACCGGCTGTGCGAAATCAAAACCACTCCAGGTACCATAAGGCGGAGCTTTGTCAACAGTTCCCAAGAGCTGTTCGGGGTGTTCCTTTTTAGTGTTGTTCAGCCACTGGGGGTTCCACGCATCGTGCACGTCGTTGACCCGCATGCTCGCAAAGATTTCCAAATTATTGGCCCGACAGAACTCAACCGCCAGCTGCATGGTATCGGTCCCGAGCGCCAGCAGTTCCGGAGTGAGGTTGCGCGAGGTCTTCAGGGCGCTGGAGCCGAGATGAATGTCCGTAACCAGCGAACGCGTCGCCAGTACATGACCAACCGCGAACGGGCAGAAGGTAACCGTGTCCACCTCGGTTCCCTTCACCTTGTCGAGCATCTGCTTGAAGATGTTCTCCCGGGTGAGCGGAAGGTCTTTCGGATATTCGGTCATGTCGCAGCCGTCGTCATTGATGATGATCCGGCGCGGTTTATTCAGCGCCTCCTCACGCATCTTTGCCCATTCGGCTTCCGTCGGTTCCGCCGCTCCCGCCGCAAACGCGGCCAGCCCGCAGAATAACGCCAACGCTGTACATAGTTTTTTCGGCATGCCATACTCCTTTCTGGTGGTTGGATCCCGGTCTCAGACCAAACCGGTTATATACTTTTATATACTATAATCGTTTTATAAACAAAAGTCAAGTCCGGATTGTTTTTTTCTTTTTTTGGATAGGAATTTTATGCCGACTCGACAATACCGCGCTCAATATAAGGAGTCTTGCCGCAAGCGGACGGGCAAGGAATAAATATCTGTGCAGTGAAACTGTTCAAATAACCGTGCACAGACGCGACTGGAAAACATTCTATCCGGCCCCCCTCTGTCGCCGGTAACGTTAGTCCCCGCCGCCAGAAAGAGCGCCCGTCCAATCCGTCGTCGGGGGGGCCGGTCGCCTTCACCGAGAAATTTACCGTGGTGAAGCGGTCAGATGATGAAATCCGGTCGTTCAGATCCAGCGCCAGGTGGAAACAACCGGGACAAATCACCAGAATATCAACGCCGCTCAAACCGGGAATCCCATACGCGAATAATCCGCAGTGCGGAAAAAACCATCACAAGACCACCGGCGGCGACGGCGCCATTGCCGCCGCCGTCACCGGGTAATCGACACAAACGTTACCGGGCTTCCTGCAAACCGACCTTCAACGATTTGATCGCGGCGGAACCACTGATCCAGATCGATCCGTCGCCAAAGAAAAACGCCGGCTTATCCTTGAACTCGGCGAGATTCCCCTCCGCCACCGTTTCACCGTTAAGCTGAAACACCGCGTTGCCGTTGGCAAGATTGATTAAGAAACGGCAGGTCAGGAAACCAGTTTTCGGAGTGACAATCGTTCGCCACGGCGTTAT
>CAKUKT010000431.1 GCA_934663655.1 uncultured Victivallaceae bacterium | reverse complement strand
TGCTTGCCGTAACGTCCGGCTCCTCCGGTTACAATCGCAGTCTTACCCCGCAACGACAGCAAATCCATCACATTCATTCAGAGCTACTCCTTATGTTGTTACGTACCGGTTTCCAGGGACCGGAACCGCCAGATCAACACTGTCCAGGCTCCGGCTCCTGGTTGTCACCCGCCGATCGCAGAAACCGTTCCGGTATTTTCCGGCAGGGTTACGACGATCAGACCAGCGGCAGTTCGACGACTTCCCCGCCGCGTTCGCGGCTGATGATGCCGGCGATGACCAGCTGCATGAGTTCGTCGGTCTCGCTGAAGGGGAACGGCGGGCAACCGGTCTTGAGGTAATTCACAAATGCCGCAAGCTGCGCTTTGAACGTACCGAAGGTATCGTGAGTGGTCAGACGCAGTGAAGCATTGGTGCCCATGATTTCGATACCGGGAGCGTAAACCATGCCTTTCATCAGAATTATCACCACGTCGAAACCATCGCGATGATGAAGTGTGACGATATTGCGCTCTTTGGTTCCAACGTTGCGGACGCTGACGAAGCCGGGGCCGCACAGCGGATACATCGCCTCAAGCGCGTGAATCCCGTAGGTCTCCCACTTCTTGATCATGTAGAGCACCATGACCCGGAGATCGCCGATTTCGGTGAAGTTGCGGTTGTGGTAGGGAACAAGTTCCTTGGCGTAACGCATGCAGCTCGAGGACATCAGCGGATAACCGGAAGCGATCAGCTTGCGGAAGTAACGCAGATCTTCCAGATTGTCGCAGAGCGGCTTGTCAACGAAAATCGGAATCCCCGCCTCGACGAACGGCCGAACCCGTTCGACATGTTCGCTGCCGATGTCGGTGGCAACCAGTACGGCGTCGATGTGGCCGATCATCTCCTCGGGTTTGTCGACCACCATGGGCACCAGCGACATCTTCGAAACCATTTCGGCGTCGGCGCGGTTGTTGCAGTAAACCGCCGCCATCCGGGCGCCGGGGATTCCGAAGGCCGATTTCGGCTGGAGGCTCAGATAATTGGCAATGCCGGGATAGGGAGTCTTCGCCGCTTCCTCCGGATTGTAGCCGTTGAAAATCGCACTCCACGAATAGGGATGTCCATTTCCCTCGGTCATGCCGATGATGCCGAGACGGATGTTGTCGGGATCTTTGACCAGTGCCATGATCAGAACTTCTCCAGATTGACGAAAAAATTTGTTTAAAGTTTGTTTAGGCGGACTTGAAAATCCGTCACTATTGTAGTATAATATAAGCGGGTAAAAAATAAATTCAAGGCCGGATTATGAAAATTTCTCCAATAAAACGACAGAGCACGCTGGAAGGCACCATTACCGCCATCCGCAACTATATACTGGACAACCATTTAAAAGTTGGAGACCCGCTTCCGTCCGAAACATTGCTCGCCGAAGAACTCGGTGTCAGCCGCAACATCATGCGGGAGGCGATGCGTCACTACCGCACACTCGGCATTATCAAAACCAAAACCAAAATCGGCGGGGTGATCGCCCAGCTGATCCCGGAGAATCCCTATGACGGCTATCTGCCCTTCATCGCCGCCAACCCGGGCATGATGGAAAAACTGGCGGAAACCCGCCGCGGGCTGGAGGTGGGTTTTGCGGAGGTAATGGTTGCCAACGCGACCCCGGAACAGATCGCTGAACTCGAAAGACTGGCGACTAAACTCACCACTATCCCGGATCAGTCATCTCCGGAGTATTTCGATACGGACGTCGCGTTTCACACATTGCTGCTCCGGACGCCGGGCAATCCGATCCTCAATGGACTGATTC
>CAKUKT010000430.1 GCA_934663655.1 uncultured Victivallaceae bacterium | reverse complement strand
CGACGGGGCGGTGCCGGTGCCGGATGTGCCGGAATTTGCCTGGGAGGAGATTTTAAAGAGCGAAAAAGAGCTGCTGGGATTCTATGTTTCCGGGCATCCGCTCGAACCGTTGCGTCCGCTGGTCAAAAACTACGCTACCCCGGTACATGCGCTGGGTGAATTGGAGGATGGGGCGGCGGTGCGGATTGCGGGCATGGTCGCCGCGTTTGAAACCAAATTCTCCAAAAATTCCGGAAAACCATTCGGGGTAATACATATCGAAGATCTCGACGCCGGGTGTGAATGCATGGTGTATGAACGGGCGCTGAACGCCATGAATGAGAGCGGTATCCAGTTGGTTCCCGGTTTCGCCCTGCTGGTGGAGGCGACGGTCAGCCGTCGCGACGAATCGGAAAAACCGCGGTTGATTGCCGAACGCATTTATCAGCTGGAGGCGGCGCCGGAGCGTTATACCGACGAAATTTATCTTCATATCTACGAGACGGAGGTCTCCCGGGAAAAATTGCCGAAACTGGCGGAATTGTGTCTGCGCCATCCGGGAAAGAGCAAACTGATGCTCTGCGTAGTCAAGCCGGATGATTCGGTGATTTATCTGGAGTGCCGGAAGGAAAAGATACGGGTAACCGCGGCACTGCTGCACGAACTCGACGAAATACTGGGCAAAGATCGTTACCGGATCCGGCAGACGGAAGTAACCGCGCCGCGCCGGTTTTATCCGGCGGGCGCACGCAACTGAAATTTATTCAACCGGATAGCTCAGGCGATCGGGAACGCGCAGGAGGCGACGAGGAAGTCAGCGGCGAGTTCCGGCCACCGGCGGATATCCGGATATTCCGGCGCGAGGCCGAGGCCGTGGCGTCCTTCGGGGAAAACGTGCAGAGACGCGGTGAGGTGCTGTGCCCACATCGCCTCTGCGAAGGCGAGGGAGTTTTTGACCGACACGCCTCCGTCGGTGGCAGTATGCCAGATAAAAGCGGGCGGGGTAGCGGCGGTGACCCGATGTTCAAGATCGAATCGGCGTGCTTCTGGTTCGGCAAACCGTTCTTCGCCAAGCAGATTTTTTCCGCTGCCTTGATGTCCGAAATCCTCGGTGATGCTGATCACCGGATAGCAGAGCACCATCGCGTCCGGGCGTCCGGAAAAGGCATCGACGGAATCGCCGCAATCGGTGGAGACCTCCTCAAAAATTGTACCGCAACTGGCTGCGAGATGGCCGCCGGCGGAAAATCCAAGCAGCGCGATTTTATCGGGATCAACACGCCATTTTTCCGCGTTGGCGCGAATAATTTTTATAGCCCGCAGGGCGTCGCGCTGAGGTTCCGGGAAACGTGAAGGCGAGGTACGGTATTGTATTACCACGCTGTGAAAGCCGAGCTGATTGAATTTTTCCGCAATCGGGGTCGCTTCGTGGGGGGCACGATTACAATAACCGCCGCCGGGGAGCACGGCGACGAGGCCGATGGGCCGGTCAACATTGTCGAGGAGAGTGGTTTCGAGGTAAGGTTCGAAGCCGTCACCGGAAGCGACCGAATGCGGCCAAAGCATGATTTTTTCCGTCATTTTTCTGCACCGTAAAAGTTAAAAGCGCAACTCTGAATAATTAAATTTACATCCTCGAAGAAGAAAATTCCAGAGGCAAAAGCAGGATAAAAGAAAAAACGCTCTATTTTTCCTGCCGGGAACAATCGCTCACGCAATACCAAATATTATTGAACGGACAAAATCGGAGGGGAGGGGGGTAAGGATCAGAAATAACCGGGGAAGGGGATAACGTCCGGAAAATTGCGCACATTTAGAG
>CAKUKT010000429.1 GCA_934663655.1 uncultured Victivallaceae bacterium | reverse complement strand
ACTTAGAATCTGCGGATATTCCGGAATTCGCTTTTTGATACTATTTTCCATATTTCGCTTTGATTTGACATTTGATGCACATTGCTTCTGTGGTATAATAAATATGGTTCAAATCTGGAGGTTATGCAAGCGATGAACGAAGAACTCTATCAACAAAAATTGATGGCCTGCTGGCACGGAAAGAATATCGGCGGGACTCTGGGCGGTCCCTATGAGGGATTTCCGCAGATCAACCATCTCACCTTTTACGATCCGGTGCCGCAGGAGGCCATGCCCAACGACGACCTTGAGCTTCAGGCGATGTACGTCGCCGCCCTCCTGAAAATGGAAAAACCGGCGGCGGACCGGGAAGTGCTTGCGGGGATCTGGGAAAAGCATATGAATTTCCATGTTGACGAATACGCCGTGGCGATGCGCAATCTTTCGCTGGGAATCCGCCCCCCGTTTTCCGGCAGCTTCGACAATCATTTCACTTGCGGAATGGGGGCGGCGATCCGCAGCGAACTCTGGGCCTGCCTCGCTCCCGGCGATGCGGAACGGGCCGCGGCATGGGCCTATGAAGACGCCTGTATCGATCACGACGGCGACGGCGTCTGGGCGGAAGTTTTCTTTGCCGTCATGGAAGCGCTGGCTTTCCGCGAATCGGATGTCCGGGCATTGATTCGGGCGGGATTGGAGCATATTCCCGCGGAGAGCATTCTGGCTCAGGGAATTTCCGCGGCTGTCGAGTTGTGGGATCAGTCCCGGGACTGGGTCGCGGTCCGCAATGCGCTTTTCGAGCGGTTCGCCAATGAATGTAAGAGCGATGTGCGCATCAATGTGCCGTTCACCGTTCTGGCGCTGCTTGCCGGGGACGGCGACTTCGGCAGGACGATCTGCACCGCGGTGAATTGCGGCATGGATACCGATTGCACGGCCGCAACCGCCGGCGCACTCCTCGGTTTGCTCAAGCCCGACTGCATTTCAGACGAATGGCTGGCTCCCGTCGGAGATAAAATGGTGGTGCGCTCCTCCGCGATCAGCGGAATCGCATGCGCCGATACGATCCAGGAATTTTCCGGGCAGATCGGCGAACTGCGCCGGCGCATTTCCGCACCGGCGGCGCGGAGCGCGGCGGAAGCGCCGGATTTCGATGCGTACAGGATTGCGGGAGAGGTGGCGTTTCAGCACAATCTTGCCTGGTACCGCGTGTGTCCCGCCGAACTATCGTGGGAAACGAGACAGTTTCTGCCGATCAACGGCAGGCTGGAAGTCCCGGAGGAATACCGGGGAGACGGCGGTCAGGTTGTGCTGCGATTCCGTTTCAATATCGAACGGGAAGGCGAATACACGATCATGTTCAATTCTCCGACCTCGAACCAGGTCTATCTCGATCAGGAACAACAGGAGCTTCATGATGACCGCGATATGCTTTTCGGACGGCAGCGGACCATGACCGATGCCCCGCGGCCCGGAGACGGGCAGTTTGCCTGCCAGGAACGGATGCTGATCTTCAGCCCGACCCTTTTCGGCGCGCCGCTGAACCAGTATAAACGCTTTGTTCGATTGAGTCCCGGCCGCCATACTCTGATTATCGCACTGGAACCCGTCAAATGCGAAAAAGAGATCTATTGGGGAATGGCGGTCGGCCAGGGATCACCGGAGATGATCATCCCGAAGGCTTTTCACAATGAATCGTTTCGGTAACGGTCGCCTAAACATAACAAAAAAAGGAAGAGAACCATGGAAAAGAGATGGAGTTTCACCCTTATTGAGCTGCTCGTGAGGACTACTTGTTAAATATACGTTTTGTATGATAAATA
>CAKUKT010000428.1 GCA_934663655.1 uncultured Victivallaceae bacterium | reverse complement strand
TTGTGGAAGATGTGGGCGGACATCTGGGCGGACTACATCACCAGCAAGGATGTGATGCAGTGTCCGTCGATTCTGCCGGGTAAGTTCATCGTCCGCAACTACACTTACGGGATGACGAGGATTGCGAGTGATTTCCCGACCTCCGACATCTGCGTCCGGGAGACTTCGGGAGCGGACATCATCGACTACATTGCCATCGACCGGGTTCGCCAGCCGTCAAGTTTCGCAACCCACGCGGAATCGGTAAATAAATGGACCGTGTCGGCAAATGGACTGCCGCCGGGATGGATAAGCATCTACGAATGGCGGATTACGACCGCGCCGTCGGACAGCAGCACCAGTTATGCCGTGCAGTTCCGGCACGGCGGCCGGGCGAACTTCCTCTATGCCGACGGTCATGTCGGCAGCCGTCTGCCCGGTGAATACGCTGAAGACGCGCGAACACGGGTTCCCGCTACCTCCAAAAAGGTATATTACCGCGACGAGAACTTCGTTGCCAGGTCGATCGATATCAACTGAAACGCCGCGGGAAATGCGGCTGCATTCCGGAGGAAAGATGGATGAATGAATTTAATCAACGGGTGCGGGAGGCGTTGACCGGTCCGATATGTTCGTTGCCGACTCCCTTTGCCGCCGATGAAACAATCGATTACCGGGCGCTCGGAGGGATGATCGATTTTCAGCTGGCCTCCGGTTTCGGAGTGATCTTTCTCACCCCGGGTAACAGCCACTTCAACTGTCTTGCTGACGCGGAGATCGCGGAACTCTGCCGCTTCACGGTCGACGCTGTCGGCGGGCGGGCGCTGACGGTGGTCGGAAGTTTTTCCCGCGGTACCGCGGCGACGCTGGCGGGTGCCCGTTACGCCCGGGAGTGTGGAGCGGATCTGTTTCTCCCGTTTCCGCCGAACTGGGCCGGTTCCTGTACCGCCGGTACGCTGATCGACTATTTCACCGCCGTGGCGGCGGAGATGCCGCTGTTGCTGATCTACCCGGCGTTGGGAGCGGTGCCGGAATCCACGACGGTGATTGAGGAGGTTCAGCGTCGTACCGGCGGTCGCGTCGCGGCGGTCAAAGATGATCTCTGCCAGCCGATCTCCCGGCGGATGACCGCGGCGCTGAGCGGGGAGTGCGCGGTCTTTTCCGGCGGCCAGAAGCAGAATTTCCTCAATATCCGTCCCTACGGCGCGGTCGGTTATCTCTCCACGATCGGCATGTTCCGGCCGGAAGTGGCGCGCGAGTTCTACCGCGCGCTCGAAGAGGGCAATGAACGGCGGGCGGTAGAGCTCATCCTTACCGTTGATATGCCGTTTTTCGACGCTTTGCTCGCGTGTCCAGGATCGTTCGACGCCGGAATCCATGCGGTGATGGAGATGTACGGATTCTGTTCCCGCCACCGGCGCGCGCCCTATTACGACCTCACGGACGCGGAAGTTGAAGAGCTCCGGGAAAAAATTCACCATATCGGTTTGATTTAGGGTTTCACGATGAAAAAATCCACTTATTCCGCAAGCATCACCCCGCTTACCGCGGGGGGCCGCGTCGACGGCGATTCGCTGGCCCGGGTGATTGAACGCAACATCCGCCACGGATTGACCGGGGTTTTTCTGCTCGGCACCATGGGCGAATGGAGCCAGCTGGACAACGCTTCGCGCGACGAGGTGATCCGCGTCGGCACGGCGGCGGCGCGCGGCCGTTGCCGGGTACTGGCCGGAATCCATTCCACCGGTCTCAAATTGACGCTCGACAACATGGCACGCATTTCGGACGCCGCTTTTGACGCCTATGTGTTGACGCTGCCCAACGGC
>CAKUKT010000427.1 GCA_934663655.1 uncultured Victivallaceae bacterium | reverse complement strand
GCGCAGAACATCGCCATGCCGCCGAGCAGCGGGGTCGCCCTGCGGTGCCCCTTGTGCTGATCATTCGGTCGGTCGAGAAATCCCGTCCGCCCGGCGATCCACCGGAAAAACGGAGTCAGCAGCAACGTCATCGCACACCCGGCGGCAAAAACCGCCAGATAAATTTTTACCCATTCACTCATAATCAAGCGCCTCTAAAATGTAACCGGTTTCCGGGCAGTCTCCGCTCCGACCGGAATGGTCAGGAGTGTGCCGCGCCGCCGCGCCGGACAAATTCAACCAGAAAAACCGTCGCCGCCTGGGCGGCATTCAACGACTCATATTGCCCGGGCATCGGAATCGTCACCGGACGCAACGATTCCGGCGCCTCGCCGATGCCGTTGGCTTCGTTGCCGATTACGATCACCGACCGGTGGTAAAGATCCGCGCACTCAAAACAGCTTTCGCCCCGGTTGGGATAGGTGCCGAAGTGGTTCACATAGCCTGCCGAACCGGCGGCGGCACACAGGGTGCTCAGATCATCAAAATAACGAATGCCGAGAGCGAACTGCGCCCCCATGCCGGCACGCAGCGATTTCTCCGAATATGGATCAACCGTTCCCCTGGTCAGCCACAACTCCCGGCCGCCGATCGCGCGCCAGGTACGCACAATCGTCCCGAAATTGCCCGGATCGGCCAGCCGGTCGAGCGCCAGAATAAACGGTCCCGAAACCTCCCCCGAGGCCGGCGGCGGTTCAGCGGCGACCGCGATCACCCCCTGCGAACTTACCGTGTCGGAGTAACGGGCGAACTCCCGTTCCCCGACAATCCGGAGCAATCCGGGAGGCGCTGCTATCCCGCCGGCCCCCCGTTCCGTGGCCAGAATAAAACGGATCTGTCCGGGCGCCCGCAACAACAATTCTCCAACTGCGCGCACCCCCTCGCAGCGGCAGCAACCGCTGCGGCGTCGACCGCCGCGGGTCAGCAGTGCCCGCAGCAGGTTTTCCTCTCGGCGGGAGAGTTCCATAACGGAAGCTCAGTTACCGACAGCTGCCGGCTCGCGGGTTCCGAAGGCTCCGCTTTCGATCGACGCCAGCAACGCCCGGGCATTGCCGCTCCACTGCATCGCGCTGCGCCGTTCGGAGACCGTTCCGGCGGCGGTTTCGAGCACCGCCACCGCCTCATCCAGACGCTTCAGCTGCGCCAGCAGACGTCCGGCGGCATAGTTGGCCTCGCAGCGGATGTCAATACCCGCACCGGCGTCCCTTCCGAGCGCGGCAAAACACTCGGCCGCAGCGGTGAGATCCTGCTTGGCTTCCAACACATATCCCTCGGTCAGTTTCGCCTTGGCGACCATCGAGGGATCAACGGAGGAGGCAGAGGAAATCTGCCGCAGTTCGCCCAGCGCCCCGTCGAAATCTCCGTTATCAATGAGCAGTCCGGCCAGGCGGAAGCGGGCCGCCGGCGAACCCGGTTCGGACGGATATTTCTCGAGCGTTTCCTGAAGTTCAATCACATTCTCAGCGTCCGCCAGCGCATGCGCCGCTTTGCGGGCCGCCGAAGTACGCAGGTGCCAGAC
This sequence comes from uncultured Victivallaceae bacterium, assembly GCA_934663655.1. Taxonomy (GTDB): domain Bacteria; phylum Verrucomicrobiota; class Lentisphaeria; order Victivallales; family Victivallaceae; genus UBA1784. The sequence goes on along the minus strand of CAKUKT010000427.1, from coordinate 248 downwards.
CGCGAAACCGGCCGTCACCACCACCGCCGCCACCACTACGCCGATAACCAGCTTTTTCCAGTTGTCGGTCAGCACCATTTCCATGCGTTCAACGTCGCTGAAAAGCGCCTGGTTGATTTCGCGGTTCATAACCTTGCGGTCGCGGGATTTCTTTACCTTGGTTGCCATAATTCTGCGTCAAACCTTTATTTTATATCAATGGTGTGAAAAAATCCGTTCCGGAGCGTGGAAAAGCGCCACGCCCAACT
>CAKUKT010000426.1 GCA_934663655.1 uncultured Victivallaceae bacterium | reverse complement strand
GCTTTCCCGGATCACGCGGTGGCGATTGTCGGCAGTCGCCGGATGTCCGCCTACGGTGAACGCATGACCCGTTCGATTGCCGCCGATGCCGCGGCGGCTGGTTTCACCGTGGGTTCCGTACTCGCCTACGGGGTTGACACCGTCGCCCACCAGACGGTGGTCGACGCTGCCGGGGTCACCGTGGCGGTGCTCGGAGGCGGCTTGATGAATGTGCATCCCCGGGAAAACATTCCGCTGGCCCGGGCAATTGTCGCCTCCGGAGGCGCGATCATCAGTGAATTTCCGCTGGAGTTCCCGGTGAGCCGCACCAGCTTTCCCCGCCGCAACCGCATTGTCGCCGGTCTATGCCGGGGCACGATTGTGGTGGAAGCCGGACTTGAATCCGGTGCGCTGATCACCGCCCGGCTGGCGCTGGAGGGTTCGCGAGATGTTTTTGCGGTGCCTGGCCACGCGGACAATCCCCAGGCGCACGGTTGTCACCGGCTGATCCGCGAAGGAGCGGTTCTGATCGAGAATTTCGATGATGTATTGAATGAATTCAATTCCGGGTTGCTGCCCGGCTTTCAGAGTCTGCCGATCGAAGTCGGCGAGGCGGCGCGGTCGGCCGGTGGTTACCGGCCGGATTCATCCGGAGATCTGCCGCCGGAACAAGCGCGGCTGCTCGAATTGCTCGCCGCCGGCGAGATGGGGCTCGACGCCTTGCGCGAAGCCACCGGCATGGAGACGGGCGCTCTGCTCGCCGCTCTGATGCGGCTGGAACTCAAACTGCTTGTCGAACGCGGTACCGACCAGCTTTACCGGCTGACCTCTTCCCCGACCCGGTAGGAATCGCTTCGTCCGGCCGGCTATGCCCACTCGCCAGAGAAGTTGAAATCCGAACTCTCCCGGGTGTTCCAGGTGGCATTGCGCAGATCGTAGAAGTCGTAAACCCGCTCCATTCGCGGCACCGACATCACCTGCATCGGAAATATCCGGCTCAAATGATCGCGATGGTCGTAACGCACCGAAAAATGGTTTTTTCGCGCATCGTGAACCTCCCCGGAAATCGGCAGTACGGCGCGGGTGGTCAGCAGCGCCGGTCGACCGAGACGGTAAAGTTCGATCGGGACCGGTGATTTTTCCCGCAGGGCCTCGATCGAGGCCCGGTCAAGTTCGATATGGGCCATGACCCGGGTGGCTCCGAGCGACGCGAATTCGGCCGCGGCGAAGCTGTTGGCGACCGGCAGCGGGGTGCAGATATTGATCTCGATTCCGGAATATTTCCGGAGCAGTTCCAGGCCGTAGAGCGAGGTGACGCGGAAACGACGGATTCCGGCTGCGTATGCCGCGGCGATAGCCGCGGTAATCGATTTCAGGTGTTCTTCCGGCATAAACTCCGGCAGAATCGCTTCATCGCTCTCCCGGTTGAGCTCAAATACCGAGTTGGCCCGGATCGCCCGCCGGTTGGCCGGTTCCGCGCCCCGGGCTTTGAGTGCGACGGTTTCCGGCAGTCGTTCCGGGAGTTGATAAGTGGGTTTCATCGCCAGCCAGTCGTTCCGGAAACGGGCAAGGGCGATGGCGGAGTCGTCGACAACGCCCTCCTGAGGCAGCTGTTCATGCACGAAATTCCAGAACTCACGCCGCAGGTTGCGGAGTTCCCGCACCGGCAGGAAAAATGCTCCTGCGATCTCAATCGCCATTTTCCCGGCACTGAAGATATCGGAATCGGCGGCGGAGAAGATTTCGCGCAGTTGTTCCGGAGTGATCGGACACTGACGGGCCGGAGCAAGGTCGAGTTCGTGGCGCCACACCGGCAGCGGAGTATTGAGGGT
>CAKUKT010000425.1 GCA_934663655.1 uncultured Victivallaceae bacterium | reverse complement strand
CTGACCGCGGGTATCCTTTTCCGGAACTTCACCCTGTTCCCCGAAAACTTCTTCACTCATTTTAAAGGAAATCCTCCCGCGCTTAGCCGACTTTACCCACGGTAACCAGCTCTATGAGGAACATCGCCCCCTGATCGACCAGCGCCACAAAAGACGCAAGAATCACAATCGCCACAATTACCAGCAGCGTCGATTCAAGCAACTGTTGACGGTTCGGCCAGGTACAGCGCCCGAGTTCGGCAACTGTATCGGAGATAAAACGCCGGATACGGGCCATGAACGAAACTTTACCGTTCCCGCCGCTTTTCGCATTTTTTTCCATTATGCTCTCTGTTCCACCTGGTTATTAAAATTGGCAGGAGAGGTGGGGCTCGAACTCACGACCTGCGGTTTTGGAGACCGCTGCTCTAGCCAACTGAGCTACTCTCCTGCAAAAAAACATTTTACTGACCGGTTTATTAGACCGGCAGCCCCATCACGCCCACAGAATGCCAGCAGAACACCCCGTGTGCCACTTCCCGGAGATCAGCGCGTCTCCTTGTGGATGGTGTGCTTGCGCTCAAATTTGCAATACTTCTTTTTTTCCAAGCGTTCCGGAGTGTTGCGTTTTTCCTTCATCGTCGTGTAGTTGCGACGCTTGCACTCCGTGCACTCGAGAATAACCAATTCCCGCGCCATTTTACCTTCTGCCTCGCTTTCACCGGCAAAACCTTCCGTCAAGCCGGTCAGTGACTTACACATCGCATCCCGGGCCCGCCGAACCGGCGGTCCGGGATGCTGTCAAACAATCCGGATTTTCCGGATTATTCAATGATCTCCGTGACCCGACCCGAGGCAACCGTGTGGCCGCCTTCACGGATGGCGAAACGCAAACCCTTTTCCATCGCGATCGGAGCGATCAGCTCAACGCTGATGGTGGTGTTGTCGCCAGGCATGACCATCTCAACACCCTCTTTCAGAGTGATGGTACCGGTCACGTCGGTGGTACGGAAGTAGAACTGAGGACGATAGTTGCTGAAGAAGGGCTTGTGACGGCCACCCTCTTCCTTGCTCAGCACGTAGATCTCACCCTTGAACTTGGTATGCGGGGTGACGCTGCCCGGCTTGGCCAGAACCTGACCGCGCTCGACATCTTCCTTCTTGGTGCCGCGGAGCAGGCAGCCGACATTGTCGCCGGCCTGGCCCTGATCGAGCAACTTGTGGAACATCTCAACGCCGGTAACGGTGGTCTTGGTGGTCGGCTTGATACCGACGATCTCGACTTCGTCACCAACCTTGATAACGCCGCGCTCGACACGACCGGTGACCACCGTACCACGACCTTCGATCGAGAAGACGTCTTCGATCGGCATCAGGAACGGCAGATCGACATCGCGCTTGGGCTCAGGGATGAAGCTGTCAACCGCATCCATGAGGTCGAGAATGCACTGGGTCGCCGGATTGGAGAGGTCGCCCTCGCACTCCACGGCCTTCAGCGCGGACCCCTTGATGATCGGAGTGTCATCGCCGGGGAAGTCATACTTGTTCAGAAGTTCGCGGATTTCCATCTCGACGAGTTCGAGCAGTTCGGGATCGTCGAGCTGGTCAACCTTGTTCATGAAAACCACGATCGCCGGCACACCCACCTGGCGGGCGAGCAGCACGTGCTCGTAGGTCTGCGCCATCGGGCCGTCGGTCGCCGCGATAACCAGGATCGCGCCGTCCATCTGGGCGGCACCGGTAATCATGTTCTTGATGTAGTCGGCGTGTCCGGGGCAGTCAACATGAGCATAGTGACGATTCGCGGTCTGATATTCGACGTGAGCGGTATTGATC
>CAKUKT010000424.1 GCA_934663655.1 uncultured Victivallaceae bacterium | reverse complement strand
ATAGTCCACCTTGAGTTCGAACTCTCCCTCGAGATGGCGGGCCGAGGCGGGAAGCGGATAATAGAGGTTCATGCAGTCGCCGGGACCGGTGCCGAAATCATCCAGACGAACCGCTCCGTCGACGACTTTCTCCGATACGCCGCTCTTGTAGAACGGCCAGAGACGTCGCCAGGGACGGGCGCTGTTGTAACGCACGACCTCCTGGCCGGTGAAGATGGTTTCGATCGATTCGCCCGCCGGTTCGGTGAGGGTGAGTTCAATCATGTTCTCTCCTCGGCGCATCGCCGTCGTCGGCACCGTGAAACTCTGCCGGTTGTTTTCCACTGTCGGCGGGGCGAGTTCCGTACCGTTGACCGAGGCGGCAAGTCGCGGCAGGCCGGGAGCGGTATGGACGGTCAGGGTGATTTCCGGATGTCGGGCGGCGACCTCCGGATCGCTGAAATCATCACCGGTTTCGATCATAACCCGACCGGCTTTTCCCGGTTCCAGTACGAGATCGGTGCCGTCGGTGGCGGCAAGGTGGTTGAGCGAGTCGCACATTCCGGAGAAGTCGGCGCGGCGATGGTAGCGTCCCCAGTAATTTTTGGGCATGAAGCGCAGGTCGCGCGGGTCGCGCCGTACCTCCTTGAACACCCATGGATGATAGAAGGTGTTGAAATAATATAATCCGTCCGCCCCGGCCGCGTAGGCAGATGCGGCCATGGCGGCGTAGAGTTCGGGTGTATCGCGCATCTGCGGTACGCTGCCGTTGAAGGCATCGATTGAGACATAGGTTTTTAGGCCGCGGTTCTGACCGATTTTAACTGCCTCGGCACGGGTGGAAACCAGACCGTCATCCCCGCCGACGACCAGGAAATCGATCAGTTTTTCCGCGCAGATCTGATCGAGATCGACGCCGATGGCCCGGCACATTTCGGTGCTGTCGGGCACCCGGATGGTCAGCAGCTGGTAACGGCGCCGTTTCTTGCCGGCGGCGTCGGCGTCGGCACGGATGTCCCGCAGCAACCGGGTGATGAGCGCAGTTTCCTCCGGAGTGGCCGCACCGCCGCCGGCAACCGACGGAAAGAGTACCGGATGGCGATAAAAATCGATGATCAGACCATCGACATCGTAATCGGTCAGCATCTCATTGACGATTGCCCGGAAGCGTTCCCGGACCTCCGGACGGTTGAAGTCGAAGAGCAGCCAGGAACCATAGGGAGGAGAGTTCCGGTTGGTTCCGAGCAGATATTCGGGATGGGCGCGCTTGAATGGTGCATGATTGGCGACCGGGGCCCAACGTTCATGCTGGTCGTTGATACGCATATTGGCGAGAATTTCCAGACCGTTGGCCCGGGCGAAATCAACCGCGATTTTCAATCCGTCGGTACCCATTTTGTGAAGCGCCTCGGTCTGGTTGACCAGCGAAGGGATGTGGAGCTTGATATAATACCTGTCGCCAATCCGGGTGGGGTAACTCATCATCTGACCGACGCCGCCGGGACAATAGGTCAGGGTGTCCACCTCGCAGTTTTTGATCCAGTCGTTCATGTAGGCGAGGATTCCCTCCCGGGTCAGCGGTTTCCCGGCCGGATAGGCGGTGACATCGCAGCCGTCGTTGTCGGCGAAAATCCGGCGCGGACGGGCGAGCGCTTCTTCGCGCAATTGCTCATATTCGGCATCGGTGAGTTCGGTGGCGGCGGCATGGCCGACGAGCAGCAACGCCGACAGCAACGGGGTGATTTTCATATTTTCCAATCCTTTCAGATTTGACGATTATTGTGATCACGCACTATATTATAAGCAAAAGATAACAGTTTGACAAGTTCTGTTATAC
>CAKUKT010000423.1 GCA_934663655.1 uncultured Victivallaceae bacterium | reverse complement strand
GCTTTATGCCGCAAATTGATTGATATGTATTTTACAATGCGGCAACCGCGGCCGGGTGCGTGTCATCGCAGCGGAAAGCAAGTCCGTACGAGCATGGAACAAAATAGCTTGCCGTTTACCATCAGCAAGAAGAGTACGTTCCAAATATAAGACCATTTACGAACCGGTATATGGCGGCTGTGTCTGTGTTTATGCGGCGCGGCGTAAAGAAGACAACTCCATCATATAGGCATTCCAACGTACTCCGCCTTGTTGATATTCATCCCCGGCTGTGACAGCGAAATCATAGCGCAGATGGAAGTCCGCCGCAAGCTAGAACAGCTTTCTGAAACGTGCGATGTGAATCGGAAAAATATCCTCCGGCTTCCGAGAGAGAAGCTTTGAACGGTCAGAACCGGTCCGTTTTTCGGATTTAGCGGATACCGGAAAAAACTGAACAGTGGAAAGATGTTCGTCGCAACCATGAATGTAAATGTAAAAATAAAATATGGCAGTGATATGTAATATCGAAATTGACGCCTGTACTGTCGGCCGCAGAGATTGAGCATGGATGGTGTTGTGTTGTATAAAACAAGGAAAGAATATTACAATGTTATCAGAAATCAAAAACAAAGAGATCAAAATCGCCATCATTGGTTTGGGTTACGTTGGCTTGCCGCTGGCGGTCGAATTCGGCAGGAAGTATGACACCGTCGGTTTCGATGTGAAACCGGAACGTCTGGAGGCATTGCGCCGGGGGGAAGATACGACGCTCGAAACCTCATCGGAGGACTTGAAAGCCGCGATTCGCCTGAAATACTCCGGCGACCCGGCCGACCTGAAAGACCGGGATGTTTTTATCGTGACCGTGCCGACGCCGGTGGATAAGTACAACCGCCCGGATTTGACGCCGTTGTATAAAGCGAGCGAAACCGTCGGCAAGGTGATGAAGCCGGGAGCGATCGTCGTTTACGAGAGCACGGTATATCCGGGCTGCACCGAAGAGGAGTGCGTGCCGGTTCTGGAAAAATTCAGCGGCCTGAAATTCAACACCGACTTCTTCTGCGGATACAGCCCGGAACGGATCAATCCCGGCGACAAGGAACATACTCTGACGAAGATTCAGAAGATCACCTCCGGTTCGACGCCGGAGACTGCCGATATCGTCGATGCGCTTTACGGCAGCATTCTGAAGAACGGGACGCACCGGGCCAGTTCAATGAAGGTCGCGGAAGCCGCGAAAGTGATTGAAAATTCGCAGCGGGATTTGAATATCGCTTTTGTGAACGAGCTGGCGAAGATCTTCCGCCTGATCGGAATCGATACGAACGATGTACTCGCCGCGGCGGGAACGAAATGGAACTTCCTGAAATTCAAACCGGGTTTAGTCGGGGGACACTGCATCGGCGTCGATCCGTATTATCTGACCCATAAGGCGCAGGCGCTGGGCTACCTGCCCGAAGTGATTCTCGCCGGCCGCCGCATCAACGACGGCATGGGCAAATATATTGCGGCCGAAGTTGTGAAACTTATGATTAAAAAAGAGTTGAAAATTGTGAATGCCAAAGTGTTGCAGCTTGGCATCACATTCAAGGAAAACTGTACTGACATTCGGAATTCTCATGCGGCAGATGTTGTTTACGGATTGCAGGAATTCGGATGCCGGGTGGATATCTATGATCCGTGGGCAGATCCGGCGGCAGTCCGGACGGAATATGGTTTGACAAGTTTTAAGGATCTGAAGGCTCTGGCTTCAAATTATGACGCGATCGTGGCTGCTGTGGCTCACCGGGAATTTTCTGATATGAGCTTACGAAAATATACCTGCGCCGATGGAGTTA
>CAKUKT010000422.1 GCA_934663655.1 uncultured Victivallaceae bacterium | reverse complement strand
ATCGATGACTGGCAGGCCACAGTCCCCCCCGGAATGCATCTGCCTTTCTTCAATCCGGCCCCACCCGGAGAGACGGCAGTGCTGATCGGAAAAATCTTCTCCCTCGGCGATGAACGGAGTACCACTGCCGGCCTGCTGCGGTGCGGCGTGATGGGAACACTGCTCGGCGTGGTGCTTTCCGCCCCCCTACCCCCGGCCTCCGCTGCCTCGCCCGGTCCGGGCGGCACATTTCTACGCGGCAAGGGTGAAATCGACGCGAACTTCAGCGACCCGGGTTTCCGGGTCACTGACGCGGCGGCGGCAGCGGGAGTCGGCTTGAATCAGCTGGGGAAACGCTTCCGGAAAATTCTCGGCATCTCGGTGCACGATTATCTGCTCACCCGACGCATCGAACATGCCGCCGACCTGCTGTGCCGCACTGCGCTGACCATCCGGGAAATCGCTTTCGCCTCCGGTTTCAACGATCCGAATTATTTCACCCGGCTGTTCCGTTCCCGCACCGGCGTCACCCCATCGGAATACCGGTCTCATCCGTTTCACCGCCACAGTTGATTTGTCACCACTGGAGTGTAAATTTTTCAAAAACGCTGTATATTAATCTATATGAACACCCCCCACCGCGGGGAATTTTTACAGCAACAGGAGGAGTAGGGATCATGGATCGATTCGAAATTGCTCAGTCTCAGGCCAAACTTGCCGACAAGCCGATATTGCTGATATTCAGCGGTTCGGACTGGTGTTCGTGGTGCATCCGTCTCGATCGGGAGGTTTTTTCTCAACCGGAGTTCAAATCCTGGGCGGATCAGCATGTTATCACCTTCATCGCCGATTTTCCGCGCAACTCGACGCAGTCACCCGAAGAACGGGCACGCAATCAGGCCCTGCTTGAAAAATACGGCGTCGAGGGTTATCCCACGGTGCTGTTGCTCAACGCCGACGGCAGCGTAATCGCCAGAACCGGCTATAAACCCGGCGGCGCAGCCAATTATGTCGCCATGCTGGAGAGAATGCTGCCGACGAAATAACCCCGAAAAACCAGCCGTTTTATCTTCCGGAAAATTTCGCCGTCGCATTTGCTCAGGCAGCCATTCACGACGGTTTCCTGCGTCGCGGTGACTTGAAAGCCGGGCATAACGGTGGTATTTTATATAAAATAAACAGTACCAAAATCGCTCCGACTCCGGTACGGCGTCGGAGCGTTGATTTAACCGGGAAAATCATCGTGGCAGATCAGAAATCCGCGCTCCTTGAAGTGCCGTACTGGAAACGGGACGCCATTTTGTTCTGGAGTTTTTTCAAAATCTCAACGGTGGTGATCGGCGGCGGTTACGCGATCATCGCCGCTGCGCGCGAGGATTTCATCCGCCGCCGCTGGATCACCGAAGATGAGTTCATCGAACTGGTTACCGTAACCCAGACCGTTCCCGGCATTCTCGCCGGCAATACCGCGGTCTGCATGGGCTGGAAGGTCGACCGCTGGCGCGGCGCCGCCGCGGCATTGCTCGGAGCAATCGTGCCGTCGGTGGTGATCATCGTGGCGATCGCCGCCGGAATGTCTCAGTTGGAATCATTTCTTGAATCACCGGCGGTACAGGGTGCGTTTCGCGGGGTAATTTCCGGCATTGTCGGGCTGGTGCTGGTAACAGCGCTCAAAATGCGCCGCAAATCGGTCCCCGATATTTTCAGCGCAGTGGTTGCGGTAGCGGCGCTGCTCGGTCTGTCGGTATTCCGGATCAACCCCGGCTGGATAATCGTCGCCGCTATCATCGCCGGGATCAGTTGCGAATTTATCCGCCGTCGCAGCCGGAGGCTGAGCCATGAGTGAACTGA
>CAKUKT010000421.1 GCA_934663655.1 uncultured Victivallaceae bacterium | reverse complement strand
GCGGATGACGAGGGTGCGGCGTTCTGCCGCGAGTTCGGTGAATTGATTGTCTCGCTCGGCGGTGTGCTGGAGACGACTACTCCGATGGGACGCAAGCAGTTCACCTACGAGATCAACAAGCGCCGCGCCGGCCTTTATTTTGATTTCGTGTTCGAGGTTGACGAGGCGCGTCTTGTGGATATCAAGGACAAGTATCGGCTGGATTCCCGGGTACTGCGCAATATGATCGTGATTTTCGATCCGCTGAGCGTCACCGCATCCGAGCCGGTGAAGCTCAATATGGAGTAAGTTTCCGCAGGGCTGGATGAACGGATTAACCGGTACGCCCGAAACAAACATCGGAGGGAGAAAATTATGGCGTCGTTGAACAAGGTTTTTCTTCTCGGGAACCTGACCCGCGATCCGGATTTGCGTGGTTTGCCGACCGGACAGAACGTCTGTGAGTTGCGGTTGGCAGTCAGCCGGCGCTATGTCACCAGCGGCGGGCAGGAAGCCAGCGATACCTGTTACGTGGACATTGTGGTCTGGGGGCGGAGTGCCGCCAACTGCAAACAGTTCCTCTCCAAGGGGTCGCAGGTGCTGGTCGAGGGACGGCTTCAGCTGGATCAGTGGGAGGATCGCAACGGCGGCGGACAGCGTTCGAAGTTGCGGGTGGTGGCTGAACAGATTCAGTTCATGAATCGTCGTCGTGATGACGATTCCTTCCCCGGTGACGGCGGCGGGGCTCCTCCTCCGCGTTATCAGGGAGCTCCCGGACGGGGGCCTGGCAATGGCGCTCCGGGCGGACGCGCTCCGCGCAACGAGGCGCCGGGAGCATCGCCGTATGACCTCGAACCGCCGTCGATTTCCGATGGAGGCTTTGATGGCGGGGATTCGGGGATGGTCGATGACATTCCGTTTTGATGAGTTTTAATTCGTGAAAATCAACATTTACTGAAAGGGGTTCCCTATTATGCAGGGTCAGAAAAGACAGGGAGGACGCCGCCGCAGCGCGGCCAAGCCGAAAATTTGCCGCTTCTGTGAGGCAAAAGTTCGTTACATCGACTTCAAAGATGCCGAGACGCTGATGAAGTTCCAGACCGAGAAGGGCAAGATCATGCCCCGGCGGATTACCGGTAACTGCCTCGATCATCAGAAGATGCTCGCGACCGCCGTCAAGCGCGCCAGGATCATCGCGTTGGTTTACTAAAATTGAGGAGATGATTTTTCATGGCTAATGTCAGCTTGATTTTGCTTGATGATGTGGAAAAACTCGGGCTTGCCGGCGACGAAGTTCATGTGGCTCCGGGCTATGCCCGCAACTATCTGCTGCCGCGCGGTCTGGCCGCCAAGGCGACTCCGGGCACGCTGCGCCTGGTGGAGTCGCGCAAGGCGATAATCGCGGAACGTCGCGCCAAGGAACTTGCCGACGCGAACGCGTTGGCCGGACGTCTGGCGGAGATGGAGATCTCGATTCCGATGCAGGCGACCGAAGACGAACAGCTTTTCGGTTCGGTGACGCCGCGCATGATTGCCGAGGAGCTCGGCAAGCAGGGAATTGAAATCGAGCACAGCAACATAAAGCTCGATCCGCCGATCAAAATGCTCGGCAACTACGATGTCGATGTTAAACTTCATGCCGGAGTCATGGCCAAGATCAAGGTCTGGGTCGTTCGCGGCTGAGCGTTGGTTTCCGGGGAGGGGCCGGCCCGGTGGCGGTTGGCTTCGCCTTGCGGGGTTGCGTGAATCAAGCGCAGCCTCCCGGAAATGGCTGTCTGCAGTGGCGTTGAATGGGTTTCCCTCGCGGGGTTGCGTGAAATGAAGCGCAGCCTCCCGGGAATGGCTGTCTGCAGTGGCGTTGAATGGGTTTTCCTTGCGGGGTTGCGT
>CAKUKT010000420.1 GCA_934663655.1 uncultured Victivallaceae bacterium | reverse complement strand
TTTCCAATAATGTCAAATATAGTCATATAATCTCCTGTTGATCTTAATAAAAAGTAAATAAAATTCCATTTATTCTTGAAATATCCATTAATATAGACTATGGTATTATCATGAACATAATGAACAGAGGTGTATGGAATCATGGAAATCCACCGTCAACCGTTCCTGCAGGAGGAACTCAAAAAACGCATCATGGCCGGAAAACGCGGCGATCTGTTGCCGACCGCCGCCGAACTGGCGGCTGAATACGGGGTCAACATCAAAACGGTTAACAAAGCCCTGAACCAGCTGGCAGCGTCAGGACTGCTGGAACGCAAGCGGCGCACAGGAACCGTGATCCTCGGCAACTGGCAAGATGTACCGGGTAAGCGGATCGTCGAAGTCGTGTTTTCCGGATTCGTCGATCCTTTTCTGCATCCGTTCTGGGGTGAACTGCTCAAAGGGGTCCACGAGGTGCTCGCCGATTCCGGCTACCGGATGATTCTCAACCATATCAAGTCGAATCCGGAAACCCATCTTTTCGATCTCGATAAAATCGAACTATCCGAAGCGGTGGGACGCATTACTGTCGGTCCCAGTGAAAAACGCCTCCTCGACTGGATCCGGGCGGCTAAACGCCCGATGATCGCGGCGGGGGACGAATTGGCCGATCCGGAAATTCCCTCGGTTTATTTCGATTTTTCCAAAGCAATCACCGAAGCGGTCGGTTATCTCTACCGCAAGCGCGGCTGCCGCCGGATCGCTTTCCTCGGCTATGTGAACAATCTAGTCAATCCGGCCGCGCAGCAGAAGCTCTACGCCTATACGCTCGCCTACCAGAAGTTCGAGCAACTGGATATGAATCTGGTACAGGAGTGCTGGCCGATCCCCGGCCACGGCGGTCCCGCGACGGAACAGCTCCTGAAGAAATCCCGGCCGGATGCCCTGATCGTCGGCTCGGACCTGCTGATCCCCGAAATCGACGCCGTGCTGCGGAAGCGGAAAATCCGCATCCCGGTCGTCGGCTGCGACGGCGTCGTGCCGCGCGAACCGCCCGACGATTACAGCACGGTGCAGGCGCCCCGCCGGGAGTGCGGGCGGCTCGCCGCCGAGCTGCTGCTCAAGGCGGTCCGGAATCCGGGAGGGAAAATCGGGCGCCATCCCCTCGCCGCCGTATTCCAGCCCAGAGGTTGACTTATGCTCTCTCAGATAATCCAGCTTATTGATGGAATAATCTGCTAATTAGGGAGATGAAAATAAGGCAACATGAGAAATATGAATATGAATATGAAATTATTTATGAATTGATTGTTTCGTGTAGTTCAACATATTTTCACTTATATATTACCTCTGTGTAATCAGGATAATCCTGTTCGTTACTGGCTCCGGCAGTCGTAAGACTGCCGGAGCCGCTGTGTTTTAACATCACGGAGGTATGAAAATGAAGATCAAGAAGAGTGTGTTGGTGGAAGCGTTGAAGGTGCTCGGCAAGGTGGTGTCGCAGACTTCTCCGGTGGAGGTTCAGCGGTCGGTGCGGTTTCTCGGCGTCGGGGAACAGGTCTGGTTGACTGCGACCGACGGTGTGGAATCCGTCACGGTCGAAGTGGCTGGCGATGCCGGGGACATGGAGGATTTCGCGGTCGAATATAAGGCTCTGCGTGAGCTGATCCGTTCCACGCGCGGCGGCGAGGTTGAGGTGACCGGCAAGCGGCTTGACTGGCCGGAAATGGAGGCCGTCCCGGATGACGCGGTGACGGTCGAGTTGCCGCCGGATTTCGGCAAGCTGTTGGCATTGGCAGCTCCGGTGGTGGATCTGCGTGAAGCGCGGCTCGCGTTGCGGGGGATCAACCTTTCCCGCGACGGCGTGACCGCAACGAACGGCAAAGAGT
>CAKUKT010000419.1 GCA_934663655.1 uncultured Victivallaceae bacterium | reverse complement strand
ACGCGAAGCAGGGAGAAGCGTAGACCGTGACCGTCTCGAAGCACATGGCTTCGCAGCCGTCGACCAGCAGCATGCCGCCCTCATGACGCATTCCCAGCACGACCCGGTCGCCGGGACGGGGCACCCGCAGCTGGTAGCGCCAGTGGCGGGCGACCGGTTCCGATACCGGAACCAGCAGATTGCCCGCCGCGTCGAAAGAGAGTGTTTCCCGAGGAACAATGAAGTCGAGATTGTCGATCTCATGCTCGCCCGCCGCATCGAGAAACATCAGCCGGAAGTGATCCTGATCCCGCTGTCCGTGAAAACGGCGGACAAAGTACTCCTCCAGCCGGATCACCAGCCGAACATCTCCGACGTCAAGCAGAGTTCCCTGCAGAAACGGCAACTCCTCCATGTCGAGGGCGAGGCCGGAAAGCCGGACGTTGCGGCAGTTGCGGAAATGCACGCCCGCCGTGACTTCGGGAGAGAACCAGAAGGTTGCGCCTTCCGCTTCCAGCGAAATATCCCGCAGATTTTCCAGCAGCATCCCCTCCCGGCCGGGGAAACGGTAATCGCCGGGGGGGATGCGGACCATGCCGGAGCCGTCCCGCCCGGCGCGCCTGATCTGTTCCAGCACTTCGCGCCCGGCGGCGGCCCGGCGCTCCTTTTCGTCTTCATCCCACGCGGAAACCTCCGCCGGGAACAATCGCGGCATGTCAACCATATTTTTCATCTTGTCGAAAAAGTACTTTTCTGAGCTTTGCTGCGGTCATATCCGAAATACGGAGCATGATCCCAGCCCTGATACCTGACCATCCGTTTGGGTACGGTAAGGTTATTGTAGAGGATCTGAACACCGGACGGTGGGCAGATCCAATCCGAAAGTCCGGCGGAAATCTCTACCGGACATTGAATGCGGCGGGCGAAATTCACAGTGTCGTAATAACCGAGTCCCCGTTTCCAGACAGGTCGCCACCCCCTTGTGCGCCCCAGCTCGGCCCCCCCCAGATCGCAGAACCACGGAATCTGCAGTTCGCACCGGGTCGCCTGAGGAGTGAGCGCCGCGACCGCAGCAGCCCGGAACGCGCCCTGACTGCCGCCGGACACGAGGATTTCATGGCCATTCCACTCCGGCAGCGACATCGCATAGGCGACAGCCCGGAGATCCCGGAGGATCATGTATTTGAAATAGCATGTATCCGGGTCTTCGTTTTCTTCTTCCCGAAAGCCATAGGCATACAGTTCTTTGTCGGCGAGCTGCCTGTAATATTCCGGCTCGCGATTGTTTTCAATGCCGTGAGCATTAACGAAGAAAACGATGGCATCACGACGTTCGACCGGCCGGATCGCGTGAACCGCGTAACCGTCGAACCGGATGTCGATCGGCAGGGACTTCGCGGCGGCCTCCCGGGGAATGGAGAGATAACCAACTGTCGGCCGGGGACCCGGGGCGGCGATCTTCACATCGTAAATATGACAGTGCTCCGTTGTGTTGAAAAGTTTCCGCTCCAACACCTCTACTGGAACGCGATCGAGTTCCCGGCGACACTTCTGCCAGAATTCGTCAAAATCGGCGGGTTCCGGTTTTCCCTGCCGGAGCTTGCCCGGCTCAACGGCGGCAGCGAGTCCATATTGAAGCGGACGCATGATGCCGCGGTCATCCCGACGGTTGATGACCGCGCCCTGCGGCGTCAGCAATACAGCACGAACCATCATATATCCCGGCGCATCAAGGGAAGCTGTTACTTCAAGCGGCTTGTCATCGGGAACCTCAAATTCCTTTTCCTCACGACTGCCGTCGTCACCGGAGAAAAGCACCCGCAACCGCCCTGAAACTTTTTTCCCTCCGTCAAGGATGTCGAAATAGAACTTCATCGTTTCGCCCGGCGCATAG
>CAKUKT010000418.1 GCA_934663655.1 uncultured Victivallaceae bacterium | reverse complement strand
TTGCGAAAAATGTCCCCTTGGGGAGTTTGCGCACAAAATGAGGGAGATAAATGATTATGACCGACGCGGAAATAATTTCGGTTCTTGAAGATTCCGGGGCGTTGCTCTCCGGCCACTTTCAGCTTCGCAGCGGTCTGCACAGCAACCGCTTCTTTCAGGCGGCGCTGCTGCTGCAGTACCCCGACAAGGCGGAACTGGTCTGCCGCCATCTGGCGGAAAAATTCAGCAATCAACCCATTGACGCGGTCATCAGTCCGGCGGTAGGTGGACTGATCGTCGGCCAGGAGGTGGCCCGGGCGCTGGGCTGCCGGGCGATTTTCGCCGACAAGGAGGACGGGCAACTGGTGCTCAAGCGCGGATTTACGATCCGTCCCGGCGAAAAAATTCTGGTGGCCGAGGATGTGGTGACCAAAGGAGGCCGGGTACAGCAGACGATTGATCTGGCGCGTTCATTTGGTGCTGATATCGTCGGAGTAGCGGTGATTGTTGACCGTTCCGGCGGCGATGCGAGTTTTGATGTGCGTTTTGAGAGCGCGCTTAAACTTTCACTTCCGACTTTTGATCCCGCCGACTGTCCGCTCTGCCGCGCCGGCGAGCCGATTGACCGGCCGGGATCGAAATAACTGGTTGGATAACTCTGGAGAACGGCGATGATTACCGGACTTTTACGTTTGGTGTTCGGCACCAAATCGAAACGCGACCTCAAGCGGATGATGCCGCTGGTTCGCAAAATAAATGCGATCGAGGAGGAGTATCAGAAACTCACCGATGAGGAACTTCAGGCGAAAACCGGCGAGTTCAAGGCCAGGCTGGCCGCCGGAGAGACGCTCGACGACCTGATGTGCGAAGCCTTTGCGACCGTCAAAAACGCCTGCAGGCGTATGGTCGGCCAGGAGATCGAGGTTTGCGGCCAGCCGGTGGTATGGGATATGATTCCCTTTGACGTGCAAATCCTCGGCGGCATCGCCCTGCACCGCGGCAATATCGCCGAAATGGCTACCGGCGAAGGTAAAACCCTGGTCGCCACCATGCCGCTCTACCTCAATGCGCTTTCCGGTAAAAATTGTCAGCTGGTGACGGTCAACGACTACCTCGCCCGCCGGGACTCTCAGTGGATGGGAGCGATCTACAAGTTTCTCGGCCTCACCGTCGGCTGCCTGCAGAATATGCAGCCGCCCCGGGAACGCAAACAGGAGTATGCGTGTGACATCACCTACGGCACCAACAATGAATTCGGCTTCGATTACCTGCGCGACATGGGCATGGCCAATGATGCCGATCAAATAGTGCAGCGCGGTCACTACTACGCGATCATCGACGAGATCGACAGTATTCTGATCGACGAGGCGCGAACGCCGCTGATTATTTCCGGACCGGTGCCGATGTCCACGCACCAGTTTGCGGAACTTCAGCCGCTGGTGGCCTCGCTCTACAACAAGCAGAATCTTCTCTGTTCGCGTCTCGCCCGGGAAGCACGCGCAGTGCTGGAGAATCCGGAAGCGAGCGCGGATGAACACGATGAGGCGCTGATCAAGCTGCTGCAGGTAAAGTTCGGGATGCCGACCCACAAGCAGCTTCTGCACACGCTGGAGGACGGCAGCATCGTCCGCGAACTTGAACGGGTTGAAGCCCGGGTACGCAGCGACAACAACCGGGGTATGCTTCAGGAGGTTCAGAGCGAACTCTTTTTCACTATTGACGAAAAGACCCACGAGGCCGACCTTACCGCCCGTGGTCGTGAAGCGATCTCCCCCAACGATCCCGGTGTGTTCATTCTGCCCGACCTGCTCGGAGAAATCAACCGCATTGACACCGATGAAACCCTCGATGCCGCCGCCAAAGCCGAACGCCGCAACGCGTTCCAGAACGACTACGCGGTACGGAGT
>CAKUKT010000417.1 GCA_934663655.1 uncultured Victivallaceae bacterium | reverse complement strand
TTCATTATTCTGATCGTGCTCAAATTGAGGCCTCCGACGGTATAAGATATGGAGGATCGGACCACTGACCCATCGGCACCGTCGCCGCATCAAACGGCGGCGGGCGCGAAAGCGTTTCATCGCCAAGCGCTATCAGCAACTGCTGCCAGTAAAGTCCGGATTTTTCGCTGTCGCCGAGACGCCGGTAGGCGTCGGCGAGGTTGGCGGAAATATAGGCTGCCCCGGCCCCAAGTCGATGAGCGATCTGCAATTCCCGGATACCGGCCTCGATCTTATTCTGTCGCACCAGCGCCACGCCGAGGTTGTTCCGGCTGACCGTGTCGAATGGCCGGGCGATCAGCAGGGCCCGAAAGAGTTCATCGGCGTCGGCGTCGCGTTCGGTTTCAAGATAAATTTTTCCCAGCGCCCGCCGGGAAAAGAAATCCGCCGGAGAAACTTTCAGAATCCGTTTGAACATCAATTCCGCATCGCGGTAGTTCCGGGAGCGGTAAAGCTGCACCGCCAGTTCCCGCCACTGGCGCACCGTTTTCGGATCGTCGATTTCATCGGAATTTCTTTCGTGGTGTTCCGGATAAAGCAGAATCACCGACACCGTGCCGAAAGCAATCAGCATGAGGAAAAATGAAAGTATCAGCGCCTGCTTCATTTTCCGCCTCCGGACAACTCTGCGGCGACGGCGTGGCAGCACAACGAATGCCCTTCAGTCACAACGATCTCCTCCGGAACCACTTCCCGGCAACGGCGTTGCAGCTCCTCCGGAAGTTTTTCGCAACGTTCGCAGCGACCGAAAAAGCGACACCCGAGGGGAAAATTGTCCGGCGACGGTACCACCCCCGGAATCGTCGCCAGCCTGCCGTCTCCGCCGAAACGGGGCACCGCTTCCAGCAAAGCCCGCGTGTAGGGATGCCGGGGATTGGCCAGAAGTTCAGCGGTACGGCCCCGCTCGACAATGCGACCTGCGTACATCACCGCAACGCGGTCAGCCAGTTGAGCGACAATCCCCAGGTTATGAGTGACCAGAATTACCCCCATGCGGTTCTCATGGCGGATCCGGTCGATCAGTTCCAGAATCTGAGCCTGAATCGTCACATCCAGCGCCGTGGTGGGTTCATCGGCGATCAGCAGTGACGGTTTTCCCGCCAGCGCCATGGCGATCATGACCCGCTGCTGCATGCCGCCGGAGAGTTCGTGCGGAAACGCATCCACCCGGCCGGCAGGATCGGGAATGCCGACCCGGCGCAGAAGTTCGATTGTTTCCGCGCGACGGTCGGAAACATCCGGCCGGTGAAGCGCCAGCACCTCGGCAATCTGAACGCCGATCCGGAAAACCGGATTAAGCGATGTTGCCGGTTCCTGAAAGATATAGGCGATTTCACGGCCCCGGATTTTGCGCAGCCGCCGGGGAGACAGAGTGAAGAGATCGACCCGCCCGGAAGCGGACTCGAAAACAACCGAATCGGCACGCGGCGCCGCCGGTGGAGCCGGCAACAGTCTGGTCAGGGCCAGACAGCTGGCACTCTTCCCGCATCCGGATTCTCCCACCAGAGCGAATATTTCGCCGCGCCGCACGGAAAAGGAAACGCCGGAAACCACCGGCAGCATCCGACGGCCGGAGAGAAAGTCGACACAGAGATTATTCACTTCAAGCATGTCCCGGACGCCCTCCCATCGTTGCTGCCGGATGAAAATATAGCACCGGAAATAATAATATTCCACAAAAAAAAAGCTGAAAGCGGTAGAAAAAGCGCGCATTGGCGCTATATTATCAAGCGTAAATTTGTGTTTACAACAAAAATGAGGGATTCGGATGGAACGTGCGTTCATTACCGGACGTGGTTTAGTGACGCCGCTGGGCAATTCTCTGGCGGCCAATGAGGCTGCGCTCCGTTCGGG
>CAKUKT010000416.1 GCA_934663655.1 uncultured Victivallaceae bacterium | reverse complement strand
CGATCGATTCTTAACGCAATTACCGTAATTTTTATTTGTCGGCTCCGGCGATTGAACATCCGGAGAATGGATATCCCCTTAGAATGTTTTTGGGACAGTTTGTCGCAACCTGTCCAGATGAAAAGTACTCAACGCTGTGGAGGCGGCTGATTGTCGGAGAATGGGAGTAGATAAGATGGTGGGGATTGTGCTTCGCAACCAGTCTGCCGCCGATTGCGGGGTAGCTCTTCAATTGTTTCATGTCAGCACGATTGTATTCCGTATTTCCGACGGTGGGGGAATTATTTCCTTCTCCACCGGGATTCGTGTCGAATCGGAACACTTATCAGATATCGCAGGTGTGACCGGCGGAACCGAGCGCTTCGATATTCCTGCGCTTGTAAAGTTCGCGGAACATATCGCGGGCCGGGCCGGGGTAGAGGCGCGGATCGAAGACTTCCGGCTTCTCGGGCAGTGCTTTGCGAACTTTCGGTTGTCATCGCCAGCCGGCCCTCCGAGTCGAGGTCGATCTTGCCGACCACGGGCTTGGCCGCTTCGCGGAGCTGATCTTCGCCGAGGCCGATCGCATCCTTGAGGCGTCCGCCGTTCTCGTTGCTGTTCTTGACCAGAACCTGCGGTAAGCTCGACGCACCGTGCCGCACGATCGGAAATCCCGGAATCCGCTTTCCCGCCGGGAGTTTGCGAAAACAACGCCGGGAACGAATCTCCCCCCGGCCAAATCGGCGCTTTAAGCCAGTCCGGTCAGTGGCGGGGCTTGGGGGTATGAACCACGTCCGGCCCGTTCAGCATTTATCGAACAACGCCGCGACATTGGCCGGCGGCACATCCGGCAGCAGCGCTTCGTGGCTGGGCGACAGAATCAGATTCTCCGGAAAGATCTCCAGCAGCCGCCGCACCTCCCGGCGCACCTTTTCCGGCGTCCCGCGCACCATCAGATCCTGAACATCCACTCCGCCGCAATAGAGATATTTCGTTCCGTAGGCCGCCTTGAGCTCCTCCGCGCTCATCCCCGCCGCGCGCGCCTGAATCGGATGCACCACATCCGCTCCCGCCGCCACCAGATCCGGAATAATCGAACTCACCGCTCCGCAGGAGTGGTAGATCACCTTCAACCCGTGCGCATGCGCCTGGGAGGTCAGCTGACGGATCCCCGGTACCACAAACTCTCGGAAGCTCTCCGGCGAAATAATCGTATTCAGCTGGGTCCCGAGATCGTTCCCGATCAGCACCGCGTGGATTTTCCCCGCCGTCGCCCGATAGAAGATCTCATTGGCGCGCAGGTAGAAATCCACGATCCGTTCCAATACCCGGGCGAAAAATTCCGGTTCCAGCAGCATCTGCATCAACGCGTTCTCCATCCCGAACGCGGCGCAGACGTCCTGAAAATGGGCCGACCACAATATCCCCAGCCCGATCCGACCCTCCGGTACCCGTTCGGCGTTTTCCCGGCATTCGGCGACATCGATGTGTTCGGCCGGATCCGGCCACGGAAAACGGTCGATATCGTTGCAGCGCGCGAAAAAGCCCGCTTCGGTCAGCGAACGCTCGGTATAACTCTCATTCTCATGCGCCACGTGCCAGTCGAATGCGCAGGCAATGTGGTTCGCCGGCGGATGATGATAGGCGACGTCCACCGGATAGATGTCGTCATCCAGAATCGCCTTCAATTCATTGACGTCGGCGGCATTGAAGTAGTTCAGCAGCCCCGGCATCGCCTCCGGCGTCGGCATCCCGAGCCAGCGCAGCGGCTTTTCAATCGGTTCGTGCTTCAGCCAGCGCGAAAAACGTTCCAGTGAACTTGTCATCTCTGTGCCTCCTCTCCGGCAATCCGTACCCACGCGCTCAACCGTTCCACATCCCCCTGGCAGGTGCTGATATCCTTGAACACCAGTTCAC
>CAKUKT010000415.1 GCA_934663655.1 uncultured Victivallaceae bacterium | reverse complement strand
GGATGTCCGGAGCTGTAAAGACCAAGCCGCCGCTGCGGCCGGAACCCCAGACGCGAGTAAACCAGACTGCCTTCAGGGGTCGCGTGCAGACGCATCGTCGGAATATGACGATATTTTTCCAGCAGGTATTCGATCAGCCGCGTCGCCACGCCGCGACGGCGAAATTCCGGACGCACGATCACCAGATTGATGAACCCGGTTTCCTCTTTGCCGTAGCGGCATATCCCCGCCGAACCCACAGGTTCACCGCCGGAACCGATGGCAAAGATGATTTCTCCCGTCGGTGAACCGATCAGCGCGGCACATTCCGACGGCGTATGATTCCAGCCGACGCTTGCAGATAATTCATACAGAAACATCGCTTCCCCGGAACGGGCGGTTCGGATTTCCATCATGGTTGTTCTCCAGCTTCGACGTCCGGAGGCGACAGTATCACAAAGGCGGGCAGTCCCCGGATCTCCCAGCGGTCAAGCAGCGCCGCTACCGCCGGATCGGAGAGCTTCTCCGCCTGGAATTTCGTCACCACGAATTTCCTGAGTTCTCCCTGTACTTCGGGATCCGCCAGCGCCCCGTGCTCCATCTCCTTGCAGTTCTTGCACCAGCTCGCCCAGAAATCTACGAGCAGGGGTTTCCCTTCCCGGCAAGCAAGAGCCATTGCCGCTTCCAGCTTCGCCACTTCCGCCGCCGGATCGTATTTGCCCGGAAGCAAATTCCAGCCTGTCCAGCCGTAGTAGACCGCCACCCCGAGAATCACCACCGCAAACAGGTATTTGACGGCGTTCATGAACCTCCCCGGTTTCGGCAGTACCGACATCCCCGCCCCCGCCAGCGGCCATGGCAGCGCCATCCCGATGCCGAGCGCCAGCGGCAGCAGCGGCGCCAGCCCATTCCCGGAATTGTAGCGTTCGGCCGCGAAAAGCAGCACACTGATCACCACCGGGGCAACACAGGCGCCGGCCAGCAGTGCCGCCACCGCCCCCAGCAACAGCGCCGCGAGGTTTTTCGAGGTTTTCAATGCACTCGGTTTAATGTGGAATTTCCCGGAGAGGTCGAGGTTGAAGAGCCCCGACATCGCCGCCGTCAGCACCAGAAAAATTCCCGCAATCACAAAATTGAAAACCGATGATGAATTGAGTTCTCCGAAGCGCAGGCTCCCCCCCGCCAGCACCACCGCCGCTCCCAGGCCTCCA
The DNA here is from genome assembly GCA_934663655.1 of uncultured Victivallaceae bacterium. Lineage (GTDB taxonomy): Bacteria > Verrucomicrobiota > Lentisphaeria > Victivallales > Victivallaceae > UBA1784. Next base: position 750 of record CAKUKT010000415.1, on the reverse strand, counting down.
TACGCGCCCGCCATGCCGATCCCGTAGAGCAGACCGCGCTGGAAACCTGCCCGTCGTGATTCCCCGGCCCCGATTATCATCAGATTGACCGGAATCATCGGCAGTACACACGGCGTCAGATTCAACGCCAGACCACCGAACAGCGCCAGCAACAGCATTACCAGTATGCCGCCCTCAGACGGAACACTCCCGGTTGACCGGGCTGCTTTGTCGTCCGCACGCAGCCAGGCGAGAAATGCCCGGGCGTCAAGCAGTCCCTCGCTGCGCCGTTCCAGACGGAAATCCGCCCCGACTATCGGCAGCGTGTCGATGGCGCCGGCCAGCTCTTCCGCCGGTACGGTGCCCCCCGGCAGCAACGCCACCTCCTGCGGCATCAGACACATCGCCGGTTCATCACCAGTTGCCTTACGGCAGCCCTGATATTCAACGGTCGCTGAATATGGAGGCTCTCCCCGCCATTCCCAGCTCCACGTTCCCGCAGGATATATTTCAGTCGGACCGGAAATTTCGTCATTATGACTGATGCTGCGCGGCTGCGAAACCGGACTCAGCGGCGAGGAATTTCCCCCGCTTACCGTGAAGATCAGCGACTCCGCATAGAGGTAGTAGTTTTCTTCCACGGTTACGCGAATTATCAGATGATTGTCCGACCCTGTATCGGCGCTCCAGTCAAACGGCGCCCCGCTCAATACTGAAAACGTCAGTATCAGCCATGATGTCAGGATTTTTTTCATTCTCCGCCTTTTTATC
>CAKUKT010000414.1 GCA_934663655.1 uncultured Victivallaceae bacterium | reverse complement strand
CCGGAAAGGAGCTTCCTTAACCACATCGTCGAGGCCGAGCACCTCGAGCATCTGCGGCAGCACATTATCAAACCCGCCGGTGAAGTGAAATCCGGTATCAAAAGCAACGCCGCCGCGGTGGAAACGCTGCAGAAAACCTCCGATCCTCGGCAGTTTTTCCAGCAGCGTCACCCGTCGTCCGGACCACGCCAGCAGCAACGCGATGCTGAGACCGCCGATACCGCTGCCGACCACCACCGAATGTTTCGCGCATTCGGAAATCACCACCAGCTTCCTCCCGTCCGCATCACGACATCACCAGACCGCCGTTGACCGCGATCACCTGGCCGGTGACGTAGCTGCTGTCCGGACCGGCCAGAAACGAAACCACTGCGGCCACCTCGGCAACTTCGCCGGGACGATTCATCGGAATCAGCGGCAGCACCCGCTCGAGTGGAAGTTCCCGGGTCATGTCGGTGGTGATAACCCCCGGGGCGACCGCATTGACCAGCACGCCCTTGCGTCCGACCTCCCGGGCGAGAGCCTTGACCGCGCCGATCAACGCCGCCTTGCTGGCCGAATAATTGACCTGACCAGCCTGCCCGCTCTGTCCTGAAGCCGAGGAGATAACGATAATCCGGCCGCTTTTACGGGCCAGCATTCCGAAAACCAGCGGCTTCACGCAATTGTAGAAGCCTTCAAGATTGGTATCGATCACCTCGTCCCATTCCGAATCGGACATGAAGGCGAAGAGATTATCGCGGGCAATTCCGGCATTGTAGACCATCACGTCAGGCGCGCCGTTTTCGCCGAATGCGCCGAGCAGTACCGCACGGCAAGCGGCGCGATCCCGGACGTCAAGTTCCAGCAGCGCACTTGAACGACCGGCAGCGGCAATCGATTCGACCAGGCGCCGGGACTCCGCAGAAGCGGCGCGGCAGGTGACGACAACGTCGAAACCATCTCCGGCGAGCCTTTCGGCGACCGCCCGGCCGATACCGCGGCTCGCCCCGACTACCAGAGCACATTTGCGATGTTCCGCATCAGAATCGAATATCATGATTTGCACAAATCCATATTATTTGAGTCCGACCGGAACAACCTTCAACCCCGGATTTTCCAGCGGAAACTTCAACTTGCAACACATTTTACAATATAACGGCAACGACACTGAAAATCAAATCTTCCCCTGATTTTCCGACGAAATTTTTCTCCGGTAATCCCCGGGGGTAATTCCATAGCTCTGCTTGAAAACCCGACTGAAATAATCGCGGTCGACATATCCGCACTGCCGGGATACCGATTCGATATCCCCCTCCGGGTCGGCCAGCAATCTTCCGGCCAGCCGCATACGTTCATTGCGCATGTATTCTCCGGGCGAAATCTCAAAGCGACGGCGGAAACGGTAGTGCAGCTGCCGCAACGAACAACCGACGTAACTGGCGATGCTTTCAAGCGTCAAACCCGCCACATCGAGATGATTGTCGATATAGTTCAGTGCGATGACCTCCGGGGTGTAGTTCTTCTGACTGTAACGCACCCGGCTCCAGAACTCCGTCAGCGCCGCGATCAACGCCAGAACCAGCGCCCGGTTGAGCTCTGCCCCCGGAGTGCCCCCGGTGAACGCATTGCGGCAGACCTCCAGCAGCGACAGCAGCGTCTCCACCTCACGACTTCCCGAGTCCGGCACACAGTGACGGCCGAGATGCGCCATATTCCAGCTGAAACGGCGGAAGCCGACGTGAAACAAGGCTCCGACCCGGGGAAGAATGTCGTGTTCACATCCCGGGGGCACCGTCATAATCCGGCACGGCATTTCCGTAACGCCGGATTCGTCCTCCACCATGAACTTCACCTCCCAGTAGGAGTGATGATGCGCCATCGCTCCAGCCGCATCGGAAGAGCTTCCCGATGGCCAGACCAGCAACGGCAGCGGATCGAGTTTTTCACATCGGCGAAGATAATCGACGACCTGTTGAT
>CAKUKT010000413.1 GCA_934663655.1 uncultured Victivallaceae bacterium | reverse complement strand
ACCGGGAGGCTGCGGAGAAACGTTTTTCCGAATCGGAACTTGTCGCTTACTGGACGGAAAAGATCGGTTCATTTGATCCGGATCCGGTCAAACTGGAAGCAAGTATCCGTTCCCGGCTGATGAAAAAGGGCGGCCCCGGCTACGTGACGCCGACTCCGGAGAGTTTTCCGACGCTGGCGGAGATGAACGACTTCATCCGCGGCTGCGGAGCGGTGCCGGTACCGGCATGGTTGAATGGTCTTTCGGCGGGGGAGAGCAATCCCGGAGCACTGCTGGATCTGCACCTTCGTTACGGGGCGCGGGGAGTTACGCTGATCCCCGACCGGAACTGGCGCGCCGCCGATGCGACGAAAGCCGCCCGGCTGACTGCCGCGCTTGACCGGTTTGTCGCCGCCGCGGAGGCACGGGCTCTGCCGCTGCTGGCGGGAACGGAGATGAATGCCCCCGGTCAGCTGCTGGCGGACGACTTCACGGTTCCGGCGCTGGCGAAGCATCTGAAGACCTTTATCGCGGGAGCCGACGCGTTTACCCGCTGAAAATCCGGAATAAGCCGTTGACTTCCGGGAGAGAGCGCCTCCGGAAGGTGGTAAAAAAGATGGGCGCACCGGTAAAACGGTGCGCCCGCGGAATTTTTCGGCTCAGAAATTGAGCCTGATAATCGCCGCACGCAGCAGAGATTCGGTATTCTGCTCGCTCTCGGGAAGTTCATTGATAAGCTCGTTGAGGACGCGGTTGATCTGATCGCGTTTGAAGCCGAGCTGTTCCAGCGCGCTCGCCGTATCGCCGATCGCGGCATTCACCTCTGCCGGCTTGCCGTCGATAGCGACAATCGCACCGGTATCGCCGAGCTTGTCGCGGAGTTCGACCACCAGTCGTTCGGCGGTGCGTTTGCCGATCCCGTTGATTCTCGAAAGCGCCTTGATGTCCCCGGAAGCAACGGCGGCGCGGAAATTGGCCGCCGGCATTGCGCCGAGAATATTCAACGCCAGTTTTCCTCCAATGCCGGAGACCGCGATCAGCGCCCGGAAGAGTTCGCGTTCCTCGGCGGAAGCGAACCCGAACAACGTTATCGCATCCTCGCGAACCTGCGTGTGTATAAAAAGCGATACCTCTTCACCGGTGCGCGGCAGCTTGTCAAAGGTGGACAATGCAATCGCCACCTCGTAGCCGACGCCGTTGACGTCCACCACGCAGCTGTTGAACGCACTCTCCAGCAGCACTCCGCGCAGATGTGCAATCACGAAACCACCTCGACATCCAGAGAGATGTCCGCCGCCTTCACCGAATGGGTTAATGCCCCGGAAGAGACGAAGTCAACTCCGGTCGCGGCAATGCGCGGCAGACGTTCGAGAGTTATTCCGCCGGACGCTTCCAGTTTTGAACGACCGCCGACTATCTTCACCGCTTCGGCCATCATCTCGTCACTCATGTTGTCGAGCAGAATGTATTCAGCACCCGCGTCGGCCGCTTCGCGAACCTCCTCGAGGCGGTCCGCTTCCACTTCGATCTCCAGCTGCGGCCACGCCTTGCGCGCTCTCGCCACCGCCCGGGCGATCGCGCCATCACCTTCGGCGGCGGCCAATTCCCGGTGGTTGTCCTTGATCATTATCCGGTCGTAGAGGCCGATGCGGTGGTTGGTGCCGCCGCCGACGGCGACAGCGTATTTCTCCAGATTACGGTATCCGGGAGTAGTCTTGCGGGTATCAAGCAGCACGGTGTGGCTGCCGGCGAGCGCGGCCGTGTAACGGTGGGTCGTGGTGGCGATGCCACTTAAGCGCTGAAGGAAATTCAATGCGGTACGTTCGGCGGTGAGGATTCCCCGCGCCGGACCGCTGATTTCGGCGATGATCTCCCCGTTGGAACAGATATCGCCATCATCCTTTTCCTTTTCAAACTCGATGCGCGGGTCAACGGTTTTAAAGACACGTTCGGCGACGGGCAGCCCCGCGACGACCATATCCGGCTC
>CAKUKT010000412.1 GCA_934663655.1 uncultured Victivallaceae bacterium | reverse complement strand
CGACCTGGCACGGGCTACCGGAACCGATCTGGGAGAAGCGGCGAATATTGCCGCAAATTCGATGAGGATCTTCGGGATCGAGGCGAGCAAGATGTCCGATGTCGCCGACATCCTTACCGCGACCGCAAACGGTTCTGCCCAGACGCTCACCGACCTTTTCGAAGCTCTCAAAATGGCAGGACCGCAGGCGAAGGCGGCGGGGGAGAACATCACCGACACCAGTGCCGCCATCGGTGTGCTGGCGAACCTCGGCATCAAGGGTTCTCTGGCGGGAACGGCTCTCCGGAAAAGTTTCTCGCAGTTCGCCAAGACGAAGGTGCAGGACAAGCTCAAAGCGGTCGGGATATCGACCATGGACGCCAACGGGAACCTGCGCAAAATGGCGGAGATCATCGCGGACATCGGGCGGGTCATGGCGACCATGCCGTCCGCCGAGAAGCTCGCCTTCGCCGAGGACATCTTCGACATCCGCGGATCTCTGGCCGGGCTCTCCCTTGGCGCCAACGTCAAGGAACTGGACACCTTCATTGAGAAGTTATATGATGTAAAAGGAACGGCGCGGACCACAGCGCAGGAGATGGACGACGGTCTCGGCGGGTCTTTCCGGAAACTGCTGTCGGCGGTCGAAGGCGCGATGAACGCGATCGGGAAAGCATTGGAAGGCACGCTGAAGCCCTTCGTCGACAAGGTGACGGCGGCCACTCTCGCCGTCATCAAGTGGATCGAAGCGAATTCGGGGCTGGTCACCGCCTTCGCCGCGACCATCGCGGGAACGGCGGCGCTGGGGGCGGCTTTGATCGTCATCGGAGTCGCCGCCAAAGGCGCGGCCGCCGGGTTCGCGGTTATCCAGACGGCGATAAAGGGATTCACCTTCATTCAGGGCGTGTGCATCGCTCAGGGCGTGGCGCTCAAAAACAGCATCTCGTTGATTGGAGCGGCATTTGTGAACTTCCGGAATGTCGCAATTCCGGCGATGGTCGGGACGGAGCAGCTGTGTGCCGCCTTCGGGCTTGCTTCCACGGCAGCCAACAGGACGGCGGCGAGCATTGTTCTGATGAGCAACGCCGAAGCCGCCGCGACAGCGAAGTCGATTCTTGCAGCGAAATGGACGGCGATGACCGGCGCGCTGAAAGCCTTCCGGACTTCCGCAATCGCCGCAACTATCGTCACGAAAGCACAGGCGGCGGCAGAGGCGGCGATGGCGGCGAAAGGAGCCATCGTTGCCGGCTGGGTTGCGATGACCAATGCCCTCAAGGGAATGACCCTTGCAACGGCGGTGGCCACCGTTTCCACCTACGCCCATACTGCGGCGGAAGCGATATGCACAGCCGGGACGATTGCCCTCAACAAAGCCCGGCAGATCGCCATTGCAACGACCGCTCTTTTCACGGCAGCGAACCTCAAGGCCGCACTCTCCATCTCGGCGGTCGCTGTCGGAAATTTCCTCCTTGCTGCGGCCGCGAAGGTGGCGGCTGTGGCGATGATGGCGCTGTCGGCGGTGATGACGCTGATCGCGGCGCACCCGGTCGCGGCGGCACTGATCGCCCTCGGAATTATCTTGGCGGGAGTGTGTATTTACCTCTACCGGGCGGCGAATTACACTGCTAAGCTCTCAGATGAGGCCGGGAAACTCCGGGAGAAGAACGACGAACTCCGCAAGACGGACCAGCTCCGAATGGAGAGATTGAAGCAGCTCTCCGAAAAACAGCGGCTGACCAATGCTGAAATGGCGGAAGCCCGGCAGCTCGCCAAGGAACTGAAGTCCCGATACGGCGACCTCGGCATTTCGATCTCCAACAACACGGTCCGGATTCGGGAACTCGACAGCGCGGCAAAGCGCCTCGGCGCGGTGCAGCTCAGAGTTGAGAACGCCGAGGACATGGAAAAGCTGAAACGGCTGAAGGAACTGTCGCTCAAGGTGAGACTCACCGTTCCGGAGCAGAACGAGGCGGCGGGACTGATCGAAGACCTTTCCGGCAGATACGGCGATCTCGGCATG
>CAKUKT010000411.1 GCA_934663655.1 uncultured Victivallaceae bacterium | reverse complement strand
TAAAAACATCCTCTGCGGTTTGCTCACCATTCCGTTTCCATCTTCAAGCCGGGAACAAATTTCGAGCTCAAAGTGGCGAATAAGGAAAATCGCCGGCGGGAACAACGCACCAAGTTGCTTAAGCGTAATCAGAGAAGGTCTGGTCCCCATGCCGCCTCCAGCCAGCAACTGCTCAATTGATCCCCGGAGAATTACCGCATTACCCAATCCGGCACGTTGGCGCAGGCGGTCAGGTTCATCTGCGGCAAGCTCCCCGTTCAACAACCGCCGCAGCAGATTTTCCGGCAACCAATGATGTTCGAGCAATTGCTCAAGCGCAGCAATCCGAATCAATTCAATTTCCGCGGCCCGGTTGACAGCGGTGACAAACACATCTGCCCCGGCAGAGCGCAACAGACCGCCGATCGCGTAAAACCGCTGCAACGCCTCCCGGCGGTCGCCATTATTAATTGCCAGATTTAAGAGCAGATAGTTCAGCCGGGCTGCCCGCACCAGAAGTTCGGCGTCCTCCCCCGGCATTCCACCGGAAGCATCCAACACCAGGTTTTCCGGACGACGGAACTTCACCTCCCGGTACGCCAACGCCTCAAGTTCGGCGATTGCCGCGGCGTTGCGATCGCGCCACTCCACTATTTTACGCCAATTTGGAACAAGCGCGGTACGATTCAGCCGCGAAGAAAAGTTCCACCAACCGGAATCCGGATCGACATCAATTCGGAACTTGTTGTCAGATGCATCCACCGCTGCCTCACGACTTGTCCCGCCGTAATAAGCTTCAGCAAGGCCGGCAACTGAAATCGGTGTCCCGAAGACCTTCTCCAGGTGCCGATAGGCTTCGCGTACCCGAATATTTTCCACGGAAGTAATAAATAAATTTATGATCAAAGCGGCAAGCCATATCGACCACACCCAACCGGAGGGAGCAAAAAATTCCCGAAATCCCATTCCGGAAAGCAAAAACCACCCGCGCGTCGCCGCCAGATACCAGAGCAGCAACCATCCGATTACCGCCGCGATCAGTTCCTCAACAGTCAGCTCTCCTCCCCACCAACGCAAAACCAGCGCACCGATCAACAGCACCGACATCCCGAGCGCCGCCCAGAGAACCCCTCGACGACGACGGCATGCCTCCACCAGCAACACCACCGCCGACAACGCGGTCGGGAGAAACAACATCACGGCCAACCCGCGAAAACGTTCCAACCCCATGCGGCCGGAAATCAGTTCAACTACCACAAAAGAACAGACGGCGCCGGCGACTACGGCCGCCAAGCGTACCGCGAATTTCGCCGTCGCGGTTTCGATTCCGTTTGCCGCTGACCGCAGCAACAACAACACCGCCGTCAAAACCGCTACCGCGATCAAAAAAGAAGAAAGCGCCAGCCAGATCCAACGCCCGAGCCCGCTGCCGTCGTTCTCAAAAGCCAGCAAATAGAAGAAACAGCTTCCCGCGATATAGCCGATAAGCGGGGGAAGGGTAATCCCGAACAAAACCCTGCTTTCCGCACTCAACGGAAAACTTTTAATCGAAGATAAGATTTTTTCCAAACATTTCATCATTATTTCCACATGTGTAGATACCGGATTTTTCATGCCGTACGACAACAGAAGTTATTCGCTGCCTTCGTCGCCGCCGGTGTGTAGATACCGGTTTTTTCATTCCGTGCGTCAACCACAACTTCTTTTCGTCGAATCCGGAATCGTTTTCACTCTGCTTTTGTCGTCAATGGAAGAAAACAATTCATGGTTCCGGTTTCCTTGCCAATCAACCGGGAACAACATTATTCTATGGTTGCGTTTCCAACCACGCGCGCAGTTCACTGAACTCATACTTCCCCCTCTTCAATCCACCCCATTTCTAAATTCACACAACATCCTTTTCATACAGCAAGCCATGTCTCACTCTCTCCACCTGTGAATCCACCCCTCCCCCCCCCGAAAACAGAAACGGACGGCGAAACCCTCCGCCGTCCGTAAAGATAATTGCATTGATATCTATGATTATAGTCGAACATCGGTATC
>CAKUKT010000410.1 GCA_934663655.1 uncultured Victivallaceae bacterium | reverse complement strand
CAGTAATTGAGCAGCTGGCCGACTGCGCTGTAACCGGTGGTAATGCAGACAATCCCCAGATCGCCGACATAATCCTTCCAGGCATTGTATTTCGCGAAATCCGGCTCAAAAGTGCGCCGCGACAGCGCTTCGACCAGAATTTCCACCGGTTCGGTGGTGTCAAATCCCCACTCCGGGATTCCCCAGGCGTAATTCTTCTCCTCCCAGACCCGGCGGCGCGAAATGGTCCCGGAGGGAGTGGTGTAACTCCAGGTTATGGTGTCACCGGCGGCGTTTTTTTCCACCCGGGAAATCACCTCTCCGGGATAACCGACCCGGTAAAACGATCCCAGATTCGGCAGATAGAAGCCGATCCCGTATTTGCGGTGGAAATCGATAAGTTCCGTCTCCGGACGTTCGTAGGAGACGCTCAGATCCCAGGGTTTGTGGAAGGTTGAATAAAACCAGTGGGAGAGATCCAGCATCCCCGGTGAACGATCATTGGGGATATTCCGGTACACATTGAGAATCCGTTCACGTTCTGTAAGCATCACTATTTTTCCTTATATTCTGGGAAAATTGAAATATTTCATGCCGCAAGCGGCTGTTTCCTCATCTGCAGGGTGTGAGCGATAATCAAAGCTCCGAGCAATTTCAGTGAATCGGCACTTTCCCCCTCGTAACGCAGATAACTCCACAACTTCAACTGCATCCGCAGACTGGTCATTTCGTAACTGCTCTCGTTGAGCCGGGGTTCCCGGAAGCGGTTGGCTCCGGAAAAGAGTCGTTCGAGCGTTTCTCCGTCATTCAGCGGAATACCGCAATCATGGAGTTCCGCCGTCAGCACCTCCCCGAAAAGTTCCGCATAACGGTGGAGTTCATATTCGGCGATCAGTTTTTCAAAATGAAGCGGTTTGCCGATCAAACGGCAGCAATCCTTGAGCAGCAGTTCGATCTGGGACCCGCTCTGGCTGAGTTCCGCTTCAAAGTACTTCAATGACGAAGCGCTGGACGGCAACATCGTCCGGCAGAGTGACACCATGCACTGGCGCGACAGAATCCAGTCATTCTCATTTTCATAAGCCCGGAAGATATATTCGGCGTATTCATAACCGCCGATCCGGCTCAGTGCCTCGGCCGCGGCGGCGTGGGAATCGAAGCGTTCCGGATTATCCAGCACCCGGATCAGCTGGGGTGCCGACGTCGGATTCCGGATAAAACCGGCGGCATAAATGCAGGCATTGGCAAAATCAATGTCGGGCGCATCGAATCTCGCCGTCAGCGCCGCCGCCGCCCGGTCGCCGCCGATCCGGCCGAGCAGTTTCGCCGCCTGCTGCCGCATGCCGAATTTACGGTCGTCGAGCAGCCGGATCAATTCATCGATCAGTTCCGGATCGGAACTCTCATGCTGAATGGCGATGTTCTCCAACGCGCTTTCACGCACCAGTCCGGAGGGGCTGCACAACCCTTCGACGATCCGGCTGTCGAACAAACCGCCTTTGGCGGAACGCAGCGTGGCCGCTCGTTCGGATTCGTCCATCGGCGAGCTGAGCACATAGGCGTGGTAGATCGAACGGAAGGGATTGTGCGCCAGCATGTTCCTCACCACCGTCACCGTCGGTGCCGCCCCATGTTCATCGTAGTTCCAGATAAAGACGATGCTGACGAAATAACCGATCCCGGCAATGATCGACAACAGATTGAATCCGGTGAGATGAAGCGTTTCGGTAACCAGCGGCGACTGGTCGAAGTATTCGTAAAGCGAACCGCTGAACGAAGAGCTGACCGCCGAAACCAGACCGATGATGGTATAGAAAAACGCGATCATGAATCCCTGCGTATCCCGGCGGCCGACCGTGGTCAACAGCGAAAGCTGACCAGATGAGAGCCCGACGTTGACGAAACCGCCGAGAATGAATACCGGCAGCGAACTGATAAACCCCGGCGGGATGGCTCCGGTCGGAATCCCCAGCCGGCCGAGCAGATGCAATCCCAGGTCGTCGAGCCAGTTGTTGCCGTAGAAAAGAGTTCCCCAGAGCATGAA
>CAKUKT010000409.1 GCA_934663655.1 uncultured Victivallaceae bacterium | reverse complement strand
CGGTGGATGGAGGATAAACTCTTTGACATCATGATCGGTTCGAGTTATTTCCAGCTTTCGCCGTGGAAGGATTCGGTCGAACTCGCCCATCGGCACGGGATCAAATTCTATGCTTCGCTCGACGAATCGCGGATCTCAGGTTCGCTGCCGCTGCTCGGGGGCCGCAACAGTCGGGAGGCGTTGGCGGCGCGGGCGCTGGCGGCGATCACGAGCGGCTGTGACGGCGTATATTATTTCAACCTGGAGAAGGCCCCGCTGCGGGAACGGGCGCTCGGCAATCGTGAGCAGCTCGGACTGATGAATAAATCTTATTACGCGACCGAACGCGGTTCTGGCGGATACCAGGCCGGCGGTTACGTCCGCAACGGCGAGAGTTTCAATCTGCTTCCCCAGCTCGACCCCGCTTCGCCGCGGCTGATCGCTCCGGGGTCATCATATCGTTTTACGATGGTGATCGGCGACGACTTCAACGATCCCGCCGTGGCTGAACGTAATCCGGTGGTGACTGCGGTTCTGCGCACCAATGTCAAAACCGAAGATATTTCCCTCGGCATCAACGGTAAACTCTTCAAACCGGCCCGCACCGCCGGAAACGACCACTTCTTCGATCTCGACGCCGGCGCGCTGCGCTGCGGCGACAACGAAATCGAAATCAAGGTCTCTCCGGAGGCGGAAGTTCTCGATCGGCGGCTGGTCATTCTGTCCGGAAACAAGATGCTGGTCGGGCGCGATCAGGCGCCCTGGCGGCGTTTTTTCCGGATGGACACCAGTATCCCCAATCAGGAGAGCATTGTGGACGGGGCGTTGCGGCTTGAGGATCCGACTGCCCGTGACGGTTTTGCGACGAGCTTTTTCTATCCGCTGATCGGGTATGCCGGGGAGAAAATCGAACTTGGTTTCGATCTCAAGGTGGAAAAATCCGATAATCCGGAGGCGGTGGTTCTTCGCGTTGCCAACGGTGAATTTGTTGAGACCATCACCTTTGAGCCGACGAAAATCGGTTTCAAATTCGCCGGCGAGAGCGTGGATTTCAACACTGCGGATGCATTCCACCATTATGAACTTCTCTTTGACGCCGACCGGATGACGCTCTGCGCCGACGGCCGGGAGATCCTCAGTGCAAAACCGGTGATGAAGGTTGGTTCCGAGGAGGCGATGTTGATCGGCAAGAGCGAGAACATCCCCGGACTGGAAACCAATGGAATCATCCTCGGTTCGATCTCCGGCCCGGGGACCGGCGCGTCGCTGTGGAAGAATGTTACCTTTGCCGATACGATGCTGAAACTCAATGATTTCGGTATCCGCGTCACTTATCCGGCTCCGCTGGCTGAATCGATCAAGGCGGCCGGGACCGCCGAATTGGTTCCGCTGGCCGCGGTCGGAGTTGCGGATGGCCGGCCGGAGATCACCGGCCAGATCAAGAACAGCTACCGCCGGGAATTTCTTCCGGTGCGCGGCAATGCGCTCGGAATGATTCATGATATCGAACGGGTGGGGGCCGGAGCAGCGTATCAGACTATCACAATTCTCTCTCCTGAACTCATGAGCGCAACTCCGCCGCCGGTGATCATCGCCGAATGGCGGGCCCGGGTGGTTGACGCCGGAGCGGGGGAGAATGCGCTTCAGTTTGTAATCGGGCCGCGGCGGTCCGATAATTCCGGTGACTGGGAGCTTTACGTCCGTCTCGGCAACGGCAGCGTGGATACCAGTCTGGGCGCGGTCGCCGGCATTGACACCCGGAAATTCAACGATTTCCGGGCGGTCGTCGATACCGTTTCCGGTCAGGGGGCGCTCTGGATCAACGGTAAACTGGCGGCTTCGGGAGAGATCTCGGCCGGAACCGGACGCAAGGCGCCGTTTTTCTTCTTTGGGGACGGTTCCGGTAATGTCGGAGGAGAGGCAGAACTTGAATATTTCCGGATTGGAGTGCCCGGAAATTCCGCGAAGTAATTTCTGAACTCGGAGCAGATTATGAGAAAATTGCAAACGATCGGTCGGTTGGCGGTGCCGGCGCTGATGTTTTTCG
>CAKUKT010000408.1 GCA_934663655.1 uncultured Victivallaceae bacterium | reverse complement strand
GTCAGCAACAGTGTATATGCGATCAACGCGGCGATCAAAGCCGGCAAACATGTGCTTTTTGAGGGCGCGCAGGGTGCGTTGCTCGACATCGATCACGGGACCTATCCCTTTGTGACCAGCAGCAACACCACCAGCGGTGGCGCTTGCACGGGCGCCGGTATTCCGCCGCGGAGCATCCGGGATGTCTGGGGAGTCATCAAGGCCTACACCACCCGGGTGGGCGAGGGTCCGTTCCCGACCGAACTTTTCGACGCCGACGGCGAGACCCTCCGCAACGTCGGACGGGAATTCGGCGCCACCACCGGTCGTCCTCGCCGTTGCGGCTGGTTTGATGCGGTGGCGGCCCGTTACGCCTGCATGATCAACGGGGTGAACAAACTGGCGGTCACCAAACTCGATGTGCTCGACAGTTTCGACCGGATCGCCGTATGCGTCGGCTACGAGATCGACGGCAGGGTAACTGATGAATTTCCCGCTTCGAGCCGGACGCTCGCCGCGGTGAAACCGGTTCTCGAATACCTGCCGGGCTGGAAATGCGACATCTCCAACGCCAGAAGTTTTGCCGAACTTCCGGAAGCGGCCCGCCGCTATCTGGACCGGATGGCGGAACTGGTCGATTCCAAGGTGGCGATCATCTCTGTCGGCCCGCGCCGGGATCAAACTTTCTTCAAGTAATCCGCCCGGTCACCGATGGGCAGAGTCAGGATGCAGACGCGCACTAATCCGGGAGCGGTTTCCGCAATTCGGGATTTCATCCTGGGACTGGATTATGCGCAGTTGACGGCGCTGCTCTTTCTGCTCGGAATCGGGTTGGTATTCATACATTCGACCGGCTTGCAGGTGGATACGCCGCTGTCGCGGAGTTTCCTGGCCAAACAGCTGCAGTGGATTGCCGCCGGAACCGTGCTCTGGCTGGCGGCGGCGGTGATCGATTACCGGAAGGTGCAGTACCGGATACTGGCGGTGCTCTTTTACCTGGTGACGATCGTACTGCTGGTGGCGGTACTGCTTTTCGGAGTTACGGTCTACGGAGCGACCCGCTGGCTCAGCGTCTTCGGACAGCGGCTGCAGCCATCGGAGTTCAGTAAGCTCTCGCTTACGCTGATTCTCGCGGCGATGTTTTCCACGCCGTTTTTCAACATCAACCGCTTCCGCTGGCTGGCGGTGGCCACCGCTCTGGCGGCCGTACCATTCCTGCTGATCATCAAGGAACCCGATCTGGGAAGCGCGATCATTCTGTTACCGATATTTCTGGCGATTCTTTTCTGCGCCGGTCTGCGCTGGCGCTGGGTCGTTATCGCGATTTCAATCTTCGTGCTGATCGGCGGTCTGGCGGTACTCAATGAAGTAATGGAATTCAAACCGCTGCTGCACGGTTACCAGCGACGGCGGATCGAGGTCTTTTTCAATCCGGAACTCGACCGCATGGGTGCCGGTTACAATGCTCACCAGGCAAGACTGGCGGTCGGGTCGGGTGGAATTGACGGCAAGGGGATCGGCCGGGGAACTCAAAACACCCTCGGTTTTCTGCCCCAGACCGTTTCCAACAACGACTTCATCTTTTCCGTCATCGCCGAGGAAACCGGCTTTCTCGGATGCCTGGCGCTGCTGGCCGGATACCTGCTGCTGCTCTGGTCGACAATGCGGACCGCCTGGCTCACCCGTGATCGATTCGGCAGATATATCGCGGTCGGGGTGGCGGCAATGCTCTTTTCCCACCTGTACATCAACATCGGGATGAGCATCGGCCTGACACCGGTAACCGGACTGTCGCTCCCTTTTATAAGCTACGGCGGATCGTTCGTGATGAACGGCATGCTGGCACTGGGAATACTGCAATCGGTATACCGCTACGCCCGCGAAGAGGATTAAAACGATCCGGCCAGTTTGTTCAAATTCGCGTTTGACAACCGCCCTGCCCCGCCGGATGCGGGTGACGGTGGAGAATGAACTACCGAGCGGCAAGCCGAGGGTTGCTGCTCAAAGAGACCTGTACTCCGAGGTACGGCGGAAGTTCGTCAGGTTGCAGTTTAA
>CAKUKT010000407.1 GCA_934663655.1 uncultured Victivallaceae bacterium | reverse complement strand
GGTGTAGACTGGATAAAAAAGATGGCCGACGCCGGACTGAATACACTCGGAATTCACTCCGGCGGTGGAGAAGCTCATAATGTAATTGAAACGCTGGGGTCTTTTGCCGATCAACCCTTCCGTGACCAGGTTGCCGCCGCCCATCTTGACTGGGAATATGAATCGCACGCCTCCAACCATCTGCTGGATCCGGCGCTGTTCGAGGAGCATCCGGAATACTTTGCCCGGACACTGCGGAGCGGAGGACGCTCCAAGCTCGGGAACTGGTGCGTCTCCACCCCCGGCGCGTTGGAACTCGTGGCGGAAAACGCCGCCGCGCTGGCCCGGCGACTGCCTTCCTCGACCGGAAATTACTTCTTCTGGGGACGTGACACGGTATCGATGGAGTGGTGCTTCTGCCCCGACTGTGCGCCGCTCACCTTTTCCGACCAGAGCCTGATTACCTCCAATGCGATCGCCCGCCGGCTCCGGCGGGATGACCCCGGCGCGAAGGTCTGTTTTCTGGCTTACCACTCGACCATCGCCGCGCCGGTTTCGGTTCGGCCGGATGACAACGTATTCTGCGAATTTGCCCCCTACTTCCGGAGCTACGAACACACTATCTTCGACCCTCGTTCGGCCGCCAACCGCGCCTATCTGCGCCACCTGTTCGACCTGCTCGAACTCTTCTCTCCGGAACGCCTCTACATTCTGGAATACTGGCTCGACGCCTCGCTCTTCGGCCGTCCGAAAACTCCGCACCGGGCGCTGTTCAACAAGCGGATCGCCGAGGAGGACATCCGTTTCTACACTTCGCTCGGGATCCGCCGGATCACCACCTTCGCCGTATGCCAGGATGAGGAATATCTCCGGCTCTACGGTGACCGGGACTTCCTCGATTACGCCGAAATCCTGTCGCGTTACGAGTAGGATCCACCCCCAGAATTGCAAAGAGAAAAGCGGCGACCGATTTTCAATTCCGGTCGCCGCCGTTTATTCTCCATTCCGGGCCCCCTCACCCGGGGTGAATCCGGATGCCGCAATCAGCGGTTTGCTTCAATCCGCAGCAACGCCGCCGCCGCGGTGATCCGCGTTGAGAGCGGCAGTGATTTGTCGGCGAAATAGCGCTGCAGCATCCCGAGATCCTCCCGGCGATGAAAATCTCCGGCGGTGAAGAAGAGCGAACGCAGCGCCGCTGAATCCCCGGCCGCCAGCATCTTCACCATTTCCGCGTGTTCGGCATCGTTGTATCCGCCCTGCGCCGCGAGCGCCCGCAGCACATCGGCACGCTGCGCCGCCGGTCGGGCGGGATCGGCGACAAATTCGCGCAATTTCGCAATCTCCTGCGGTGACAACCCGCCGAGGTAGTAATAGCTGTAGGCGGCGGTCGGATTTCCAGCCTCCAGCCGCCGCAGCAACTCGGCACGGGCTCCGGCGTCGCCATTCCCCGCCAGCAGCGCAATTGCGTAATCACTGCGCAGATCATCAGCTTTGGCGTAGCCGGCGATAACCTCCCGTTCCTCCGGAGTGAGTTCGGCCCCCAGCTTCATCAGCGTCTCAACCGCATGGGTTACTCCCTGATTGTCGGGATCGACGGCGATCGCCCCCAGTTCCCGGCGCGCCGCCAGACGCTCCCCGGCTGAACCGCTCTGCGAAATCACCCGGAGACAACCGACCCGCCACGGCACATCGGGAGCGGGTTTGGCGAGTTCGGCTCGGAAGGTTTTCGCAACCGCATTGGTTTCAGCTCCGGCGCTGAGCAGTCCCTCCGCAGCGTGAATACGCGGCCACGCCACCGCCTCATTCATCTGTTCGAGCAGGTACCCCCGCGGGGAATCCCCACCGCAGTGTGAAGCGCAGGAACTCAACCCCAATGACAATAATACCACTCCGGCGGCGGCAACCAGTTTCTTCATGATCCCTCCTTGTGCTGTAAAACGGAAATCTGCCTCCCGGTATCACGCCGGAACCGGTCGTAATACGGACATGAAATAATATAGTCCCCGCCGGAAAAATTTTCCAGACTCACGCAAAACTTTGTCTTTTTTTGCAAATCTTCAAC
>CAKUKT010000406.1 GCA_934663655.1 uncultured Victivallaceae bacterium | reverse complement strand
AATGTCGAAGTGCGGCCAGACAAATTTCGGCACCCCGGCAAAGGTGATGAACCGTTCGGAGGAGTTCGCGGGAAGAAAAATATTTCTGGTTATGTTTTTCATAGCCGTTGTGTTTGCAAAATCGGCAACCTATACTATAATATATGCAGATGGTGAAAATTTGCAACCCGTTTTACAATCAGGAGCTCAACAGAATTATGGACAAGAGCGTCGTACGGAGTGAATATCCGCGCATGCAGTTCCGCCGGGAGGATGCATGGCTCAATCTCAACGGGGAATGGGCGTTTGCCTTCGATCCCGGCAAGTCGGGGATTGACCGGCGGCTTTTCGAACATCCGGAGGAGTTCCCGGATCGGATCGTGGTGCCTTTTGCTCCGGAAAGCCGTCTCTCCGGTCTGGGCAGAACCGATTTCTGCGAGTCGGTTTTCTATACGCGGGAATTTTCGGTTCCCGCCGAATGGAAGGGGCGCCGGATCTTCATGAACTTCGGCGCGGTCGATTACCGGGCCACCGTCTGGATCGACGGTGTCGAAGCGGGCAACCATTTCGGCGGTTCATCGCCGTTCGCGGTGGATATCACGGCACTGGTCGGCGACGGCGGCGTTCACCGCTGCACGGTGCACGCGCTCGACGAACTGCGCGGCGGCACCCAGGGGGGCGGCAAGCAGAGTCGGTTGTTTTATTCGCATGCGTGCGATTACACCCGAACCACCGGCATCTGGCAGACGGTATGGCTGGAGGCGGTGGATCGCCGGGCGTTGAGCGGTTGCACGATCACTCCGGACATCGACGGCGGACAGGTGACGCTGGTACCGGAATTTTATTCTCTGGAGGCGGGAACTACATTGCATATCCGGGTGCTGGAGAGCGGCCGGGTGGTTTCCGAAACCGAGGTGGCGGCCGCGCCGGGAGTGCCGGTGACGCTGCCGGTGCCGGAAGCGCGGCTCTGGTCGACGACCGATCCCTTCCTCTACGATCTTGAACTTGAACTCTTCTGCAACGGGGAACGGATCGACCGGGTGGAGAGTTATTTCGGGATGCGCAAAATCCATATCGAAGGTAACCGGATTTACCTGAACAACCGGCCGATCTTTCTGCGGTTGGTGCTCGATCAGGGGTTCTATCCGGAGGGGATCTGGACGGCGCCTGATGACGAATCGCTGCGTCGCGACATTGAATTGTCCAAGGCGGCCGGTTTCAACGGGGCGCGGCTCCATCAGAAGGTGTTCGAGGAGCGTTTTCACTACTGGGCAGACAAACTCGGCTACCTGACCTGGGGGGAATATCCGAGCTGGGGAATCGACTATCTCTCCTTTGAAGCGAAGTTCAACTTCATGACCGAGTGGAGTTCGGTGGTCTGCCGCGACCGCAACCATCCCTCGATCATCGCCTGGACTCCTTTCAATGAGACCGGCGGGTTGAACAATCCGGTTTCAATTATGCGGGCTCTGGACATTCCCGGACCGGGCGAAAGGCGTTACCGGGAATTTGTTTCGAGTGTCTACGACCTGACCCGCCGACTGGATCCGACCCGTCCGGTCAACGACACCAGCGGCTACACCCACGTGAAAACCGACATCTGGACGGTTCACTGTTACCGGAGCAGCGCGGCTGAACTGGAGGCGTCGCTTTTCCCGGCCGAGGGCGGGGTGTTGATTCAGAACGAAACCCACGCCCGCGGCTATTGCGGTCAGCCTTACATCAACGATGAATGGGGCGGTTTCAAGTATGTTCCCGCGGAGCGGCGGGCGTCCACCGGCGAGGGTTGGGGGTATTACGGGATGGATCTCAAGACTCCCGCTGAACTGATCGACAAGATCCGCGAACAGGCCGAATACATGATATCCGCGCCGGAACTTGCCGGCTACTGCTACACCCAGCTGACCGATATCGAACAGGAACAGAACGGCGTTTATACCTACGACCGCGGCGAAAAGGCTCCGGCCGGGGAACTCCGCAAATGTTTCGGAATCAAACCGGAGTGGTCGGCCGAGTGATCAGGTTTCCGTTTGCCGCCCGGAGCGCCCGGTACGCCGTGATCGGCGTGCTCGCCC
>CAKUKT010000405.1 GCA_934663655.1 uncultured Victivallaceae bacterium | reverse complement strand
CGGGGGGTGGGAAAACTCCAGGCCCGTCGAACAGGGGGATTTTTTCCCGAATTTGATGTTGCAAGAGTTGGTAAAAAAGCGATTGCGGAGATATTTTACAACGGTAAACGAACAACATTTGTGGAGATTCTGAGTAATGCATATGGCTGACGCACTGCTGTCACCGGCGGTCGGTGGCGCCATGCTGGTGGTCTCGTCCGGAGTGCTTGCATATTCCATCCGGGATATCCGCAGGGACTTCCAGGAAAGCCGCATCCCGCTGATGGGGGTTGCCGGAGCATTTGTCTTTGCGGCGCAGATGGTCAATTTCGCCATCCCCGGAACCGGTTCAAGCGGACACATCGGGGGGGCGGTGCTGCTCGCGGCGCTGCTCGGCCCCTCTCCGGCCTTTCTGGTGATGGCGGGAGTATTGCTGATTCAGGCGCTCTTTTTCGCCGACGGGGGGCTTCTCGCCTGGGGCTGTAATCTTTTCAACCTCGGTTTTTTCGGGTGCTACCTCGCCTATCCTTACCTATTCCGTCCGCTCGCCGGGAGAGAGATGAGCCGCCCCCGGCTTCTGGTTGCGAGTCTTGCCGCATGCATCGTCTCCATGGAAGCCGGCGCGCTGGCGGTGACGCTGGAGACGCTGCTCTCCGGAGTAACGGAATTACCCTTCCGGACCTTTAGTTCCGTAATGTTGCCGATTCATCTGGCAATCGGCATCGGCGAAGGGATTGCGACCGGAGCCGTGTTGTTCTTCATCCGTGCCCACCTCCCGGAGGTGGATTCACTGCGCCTGGAGGAGAAGAGCTTTTCCCTCACGCGCTTCACGCTGGTTTTCGGTCTGACGGCGCTGCTGATCGGCGGCGGGCTGTCGCTGCTGGCCTCCGGAAAACCCGACGGACTGGAATGGGCAGTGGCCAAAACCTCGGGAAGCGCCGAACCCGGCCTTTCCAGTTCCGTTCACACCTTTCTGGCGGCTCTTGCCGATAAAATTGCGTTGCTGCCGGACTATGGTTTTTCCGGCGGCGACACCACGCTGGGGAGTGTGGTCGCGGGGGTTGCCGGGGTAGTGATTTGTGCGGTGCTCCTCGGTGCCGGCGGCTATCTGATCTGTCGGAGAAAATCGCATCATGGAGTTCCCAGGTGACCGGTTCGCTCTCCACGCTTCTCACCGGCTTGAACACTCCGGTTTCGCCGGGGCGACTCTCCGGTTTGTCTCCGCTGCCCAAGGTTTCATTTGTACTGGTTTTTCTGGTGCTGACCGTCTCCTTCGGCCGGTACGACTGCCTGGGCAGCAGTTGCTTTGCCCTCCTGCCTTTCCTGCTGGCCGGATTCAACGGGAACTCCCCGGTGATCCTGCTGCGCCGAGCGGCATTGGCCCTACCGTTCGTGTTGTGCGCGGGGGCGGCGAACCTCTTCCTTGACCGGGAACCGGTGGCGCTGGTCGCCGGAACGGTGGCGCCGGGCGGAATGATCTCCCTGTGGGTGCTCCTGGCGAAAACCCTCGCCACCACGGGAATGGTATTACTGCTTGCGATGACGACCTCCATTTCCGGGATTTGCAGGGCGCTGGCAGGTATGCACGTGCCGTGCCTGCTGATTCTGCAGCTTCAGCTGCTCTGCCGCTATCTGGTGCTGACGGCCCGGGAAGCGGAAAATCTCGCCAATGGGTATTTTCTCCGGGCTCCCGGAAGTCGCCTCATTCCGGTGCGGGAGTGGGGAATGCTTTTCGGGCGGCTGTTTCTGAGGAGCGTCGAACGGTCGGAAGCGATCTATCGGGCGATGCAGTGCCGGCTGTTCCGGGCGGATGAAACGCTGCGAACCGGCGAATCGGGGACTTCTGCGGAATGGGTTATCACGCTTCTGTTTCTGGCGGTGCTGATTTTTCTGCGGGTGGCGCTGTCATGAGAATCGAAATTTACGATCTGGTGCTGGAACGCCCCGGAGGCGTGCGTGCGGTGGATGGAATTACGTACGATTTCGACAATGAACGCTGGTCCGCGGTTGCGATTCTCGGGGCCAATGGAGCCGGGAAATCGACCCTGCTGGAAGCGATTCCCGGGCTGGTTCCGATCTGCTC
>CAKUKT010000404.1 GCA_934663655.1 uncultured Victivallaceae bacterium | reverse complement strand
GTTCAGCGATCACCGGCCGACATCGGAGCGACGCTTTCGACGCCGAGTTTGCGCAATACCGCCGCCGCGCAGAAACAACCGAAGATCGCCGGCAGGTAACTGATGGTGCCGAGTGGGCCGGGAGTATTGGTTTTTTGCGGTGGTTCGGGGGAAAAGACCGTCTCGACGCCGCGGGTGATTCCTGCTTCGCGTAGGCGGGAGCGGACGACTCTGGCGAGCGGACAGCCGAAGGTTTTTCCGATGTCACCGAAACGGACGCCGGCAGGGTCGAGTTTGCCCGCCGAACCCATCGAACTCACCACCGGCCGGTTGCTGGCCAGTACGCAGCGGATGAATTCAACTTTGGCCGGAACCTCGTCGATCGCGTCGAGTGCGCAATCGAACTCCTCCCGGGCGCAGAAGTCGGCGATCTCGTCGCCGCGCAGAAAGCGGTTGATGGCGACGAAGTGGCCATCCGGATTGATCGATCGGCAACGTTCGGCCAGCACCTCCGCCTTGAAACGGCCGATTGCCGGTCGGGTAGCGGCAATCTGCCGGTTGCAGTTGGAGAGTTCCACCCGGTCGCCGTCGATCAGCAGCAGCGTGCCTACCCCGGCCCGGGCGAGCATCTCGGTTGCGTAACCGCCGACGCCGCCGACGCCGAGCACGACAACGCGGGCGGCGGCGAGGCAGGAGAGCTTCTCTTCACCGATAAGCCGCCGGGTTCTGGCGGTGAAATCATTCATTGACTGCTCCTTTCGGCGGAACGCCGATTGTGAATCCTCTCTGACCGGGATAGAAGATATCCGCACGGCGGCTGTTTGTCAAGCATTCCCGGGGCAGGGGACGCCTGATTCCTCGTTTTCCCGCAGGTTTAATTTGACAAAGCGCTCTGGTAATGATATTATTAGCAGCAAATGAGCCATCTGATCGGTCTCGACAACAGGGAGAGGGCAATGAATAGAATGGAAGAGCCCGGCGCGGCCGTTTCAACGACCGCACAGGTTCCGGAGGTTTCGAAATTTGCCGGCGACGAACTCGCGCTCAAGACGCAATGGCATCCTGCCAGTCGATTGGCCGCCAATTTTTGTTCGCACCGGCTGGTCGGAACTCCCGGCGGGGAGGGGTGGCGTTTCGCCGCCTGCGGTCTGACCCGGGTAATTCCGGTGGTATTCGGAGTGGGGCTCACCGCGGGTGCGGTGATTTTTCTTTCCGGGATCATTCCGCCGTCGCGGAGTCTGCTGGCTGCTCTGCCCTGGCTGTATGTGGCGGTGCCGCTGATCGTGATCGCGGTGCTGGTGGCGGGGGGATACATTTACCGGACACAGCTGGCGCCGTACATTGTATTCGATCTCGGGCAGAAGTGTTATTTTTGCAGTGTGCGGGATCCGCGTAAGATCGTGGATCTGTCACAGCTGCCGGGCTATGTTCATTTTCGGGAGATCGGGGCGCTGCAGCTGCTGGAGAAGCAAGTCAAAGGCAGCCGGAACCATCCGGGATACCTCGCCTATGAACTCAACATCGTCCTCCGGGACGGGCGACGGGTCAATGTGATCGCCCACGGCGATTACCGGCAGCTCGCCGCCGACGCGGCAACGCTTTCCCGGAGCCTCCAGGTGCCGTTGTGGGATGTGACACCTGGCGCGGACGGCAGAGAAGATTAGAGTTATATCAGCAGCTTAATTGCGGCGGCGACCACCAGAATCCGGATTGCCGCTTCAAAACCGCGGCGGGGAATCCGGCGCAGCAGCAGAATACCCGCGATCCCGCCGAGCAGCAGGAGCGGCAGCATCGCCAGTGACATGCAGGCGGATTCGGCGGTAATGCGTCCTTCCCAGACGAAAATCGGCACTTTGGTCCAGTTGACGATCAGAAAAAACCAGGACGAACACCCCATGTATTTCTCTTTGTCGAGGCGCATGGCGAGAAAGTAGATCGCCGCCACCGGTCCGGCGGCGTTGGCGAACTGGGTAAAAAATCCGAGCATGATACCGAAAAAAGCGGAAAAAAGCAGTCCGGAGGGAATTTTATCCGGTTCAAGGCGATCGCGGATCATGCCGCCTGCGACCAGCATCAGCACCGCGATG
>CAKUKT010000403.1 GCA_934663655.1 uncultured Victivallaceae bacterium | reverse complement strand
CGGAATGGGTGCCGAGCAGGGCGCCGGGGAGGGTGAGTTTGGCGCCGGGGGCGCGGTTGAACTCCTGATAGTCGATGGCCATGCCGATGTTGTCTACAGCCTCCAGAGCGTCGGTGAATTGGAGGAGGGGATCGCGGCCGGGGGTACAGCCGTGGCGAAGGATGTATTTGTTGTTGACGGTGCGGCCTTTGCGCAGCGCGAAACTCTTATATCCGGCTTTTGCGTCGTCGCAGCGCAGATAAATTCCCGCACCGCGTTCGGGCGAAAAGAGGTCGATCATCTGCCACCAGCAGCCGTCGGTGCCGTAGACGGAGCGCAGCGCGGCGTTGCGGTTGGAAAGGGTTCCGCCGCCGTGCGGAAAGAGGAAGTAATCATCGGCGGAACGGTCGGAAATGGCGATTCCGGCCAGATGGGGAAATGCGGGCATGAAGCGGAAAGAGGTTGTGCCGCGATTGATGAATTCAATGTCCAAACGCAGTTCGTCCCCGGCGTTCCGACAGGTGAAAGTTCCGGCAAGCGGTGTTCCTGCGAGGTCGAAATCGACGGAAAATCCATCGGCGAGCCGGTTGATCCTGCGCACTTCGGCCTGACGGTTGTCGTAGATTTTGCCGTTGGCTTTGATCCGGAAAAGACGGGAGACTCCGGGGAGGCGCAGCAGATCCCGGTCGGCTTCCGCGGCGACGAGTGAACGCAGTTCCAAACGGGGTTTGAGTTGAAACCGTGCCTTCAAAGCGGTGTTTTCGATCACCGCTTCGCGGTCGGAGAGGGTGACTCGGGGAGCAATCGCGAGGCGTTTGCCTTTGGCCGGCTGAATTGCCGGAGCCATATCGACGGGGGTTTCCTTGCCGAGAAAGCTGACCTTTTCCGGAGAAGACGAAAGGCCGAGGCGCATCAGGTATTCCCCTTTGCCGTCGGGCTGGCTGCCGGTGCCGGTTTTCCAGTTGTGTCCGCTGTTAAAGCTGAAGAATGTGGCGGAGCGGTCGGCGGTGACGTCAATTCCGATGTAAACGAAATCGTCGTTGTTTTTCGCCGGTTTTTTGTAGAGTTCCACCAGATTCCGCCCCGGTTTGAGCCATGCGACCGGAAAGGCAAGTTCGACCCAGTCGTGAAGCTGCCGCGCGGTCTGCCCCTTCTGGATGCCGATGGAGTCGGCGTCGCTGGGGCCGTTGCTGGGCAGTCCCTGAGCGGGAAAACGTGGATCGGCGGTGGAGAATACCAGGGGATGTCCGTTGATTTCGACGGCAAATTCCTCATTCAGTCCGTTGGGGGTGCTGTTTTTTTTCGCCAGACTGCGATCGACGATACCGAGGTGAATAATCAGCGCCGCCTGTTTGGCTGAGGCGAGAGTTCCGGCGGGGAGTTTGTCCAGTTCGAAATTCTTGCGGACGCGGGCGGTGGGGCCGAAGAGGGGGGCCAGACTGCTGGCACGCGGACCGGACCATTCGCCGTTGTCGTTGTAGAGAATGGTGTTTTCGGCGCTGGGCTGTTCGTATTTCCAGTCGGCGGCGGCGGGGAATACGGCCGAGGCGAGGAGGAGCAGGGGGAGATACCGTGCAATCATTGTGGAGGGTCTTTCTCAGAAGTTATATTTGGTGTCGAAAATCCAGCCGTTGTTGTTCATCGCGTATTCCCATTCCTCGAAGGTCTTGTGGATCGACGCTCCATTGACCAGCAGCACGTTGATGCCGTTGCTGTGGGCGTTGGCCCCCCATTTGTTGTATGGGGAAAATGCGGAACAGGTATCCTTTACGCCGTTGTTGTTGAAGTCCGTGTTTAGCGAGGCGTTGGGATAGCGCGGGGAAAAGACGACAGGCACCTCCTGAAGATCGTTTCCGGCATACTGCTTTTGCCAGAGATCGGCGACCATGGCGATATTCTGGGCGAGTTTGCTATATTTGCGTTTCAGCTCGGGATCGCTGCCGCTGATGTAATAAAATGGAGCCGAACTGTTTCCGTAGAGCAAATATGCGCGGGTGACGTGTGCCCCGTAGGTGTAGCCGAAGGTGGAGGGGGCGGCGGGGCAGACCAGTTTGCTTTTGTTGTTGGCCCGGCCGAGCGGAGCGACCGTGTCG
>CAKUKT010000402.1 GCA_934663655.1 uncultured Victivallaceae bacterium | reverse complement strand
CGCATAGACCGCATCTTCCGCCACCACGCGCGGAATCCCGGCGAGCGTCTGCGTTGCGGAGGTCCCGACGACCGTGTCGCCGCGGTAGACTTTGAAATGGTCGAGCGTGAATCCTTCCGGCGCCGCCCAGTCCCACGAAAGCGTCAGTGCATCCGGCAGCTTTTCCGCCTTCAGGTTGTAAGGTGCGAGCGGCTGTTCGAGCTTCAGCGCCAGCGTCGCTCCGGCGGTTCCGGCGGGAAGCGTTTCGCGACCGATTCCCGCAAAGGAGTCGTAAACGACCTTTTCCCCGGCCGGGAAGAAGAGCGGGCCGATGACCCGTTTCCAATCCGGGCCGCCGTTCACCGGGGTAACCAGTTCGAGCTCGTACCAATGCCCGCCGTAGACCGGCAGACTCTGCGTCCCGGCCTGAAGCCGGACAGTGCGGATATCTTGAAAATCGTCGTCAACCAGCGGATAATTCAATCTTGTGCTGACGTTACGGAGTGTCAGAGTTCCTGAGGCAGCTCCGGCGGCTTCACTGGAAATCGTCAGCGGAACCAGATTCCAAGCCGCAACCCTCTTCCGGAGAGAAGCCGTGGACGTTTTCGTTTCAATCCCGGCCAGGGCATTCTGGATCTGCATGGCCGAATCAAAGATTTCATGATCGTAATTTTCATATGCCAGCATCACCGGGAAGTATCGGTAATACGTGTGCAGAATGGAAATATAGGGATGGATCACAGTTCCGGATTCGTCATCCACGGTGTCGAAGAAGTCGAAAAAGCGCAGCAGGATATCCCGCTGGCGGGTCAAAACCCCCTTGATTTCCTCGCGCGAACAGTCCGCATCCAGCGCTTGCCACTGCATCGTCGCAAGGCGGGACAACGTCGTGTAAACCGTCTGCTGATGATCTTTCATGAAACTCAATGAAGCATCATACAGAGCTTCAGCGGCTGTCCGGCTGCCGGTTTTGCTCCGATCGGCGAGATAAGCCGCCCAGTGTTCTTCCGCCAGTTCCGCGAGCTTGCTGTGGATATACATGTGTTCAAAAGAGTTGCCGCCGAAATTCTCGGCCATCATCTGCGAAAGCTCGCTGCGCAGCGTCAGCCGCTCCGCCGCAGTCATGCTGCCGGTGCTCTCCCGAAGCAGCTCGAATTCAGCTTCAACCAGTTTTTCGAGCAGAGACTCATCGACGACGGTGAATGTGATATTGGCGCCGGTTACGGCTTCCACGGCGCTTTTCACTGCGGAGATCAGGCTCGGGGCGGTATAATCCGCCAACTCAATCGGGTTGAAAAGGTCCACGACCTGCTGGAGTTTGTCACCGTAAGCGACGGTTTCCGGCTTCTGTGTTTTCAGCAGCAGCGGAGCGCTCCAGTCGGTCCCGGAACCGTTGGCAAACTCCCCGCGGATCGTGTACCGGTATTCCATGCCCGGAATCAGGCCGCTGTCGGTAAAGGAGGCGGTCAGGGAAGTGCCGACTTCCGTTCCGTCCCGGCGGATCGTCCAGACCGCGCCTTCGCTCAATTCCGGCGCGCATTCCCAGTTCAGGGAGATTTTCGTATAAGTGACCTGCTTGTCCGCCGGAGTCGGCGCCGGGGCGCAGGTCGGATCGGTGCCGTTCAGAAACTCGTGATAGTTGTCCACGCCGTCCCCGTCGGAATCATCCGTGGAAAGAACCGGCTGATCACCGAAATGCTGCCGCAACCACTCAAAAAATTCCGCATGGGCGCTCTGGTCCCCCGGCTCGACCGTGACCGGCACGCTGAAGCGGGAAAGTTGGCCGTTCGCATCGAACGCGGCGACCGTATAGGTGTAATTGCCGTCCGGCGCGGCCAGCCGGATGTTTGCCGCGCTGTTTCCGGTAACGGTGGCAACCAGCGTATTCCCATTGAAAACCTTGAAGCCCGCAGCCTTGAAATCCGTGGAATCCACCCAGTCCCAACTCAGCGTGAACACGTCGATATCACGCTCAAACCTGAGGTTATAGGGGAAATCGGAATCGGCCACGACGATTTCAGCTGTCGGCCCGTTCGACGACGGAGACTGTACCGGATTGCCGTGCGTGTCATAGACGATCTGCTGATCATTCTGCT
>CAKUKT010000401.1 GCA_934663655.1 uncultured Victivallaceae bacterium | reverse complement strand
TGAACAGATTCAGACTCCGAACGCCGTTCCCCTCGTCGGCGAAGGTCGCGGCGAGGTGTACCCAGCGGTCGCGCGGAACCGGATCCGTCGAAGTGAGTATGAAATCGTTGTACCGCCCCGATGGCAGCAGACAGTTGGCGCGAAACTGCAGTTTACCGTCGCAGAGCAGCATCTCCCACCCTCGGCGTTCCGCTTCCGGGTGGGCATATTTGCTGACGAGTCGCGGTGTGGCGGCAAATTGTTTTTGCGGCAGAAAAAACCAGCCGTCGATCGTCAATGACGAGGAGGAACGCAGCGCCGGAGCATCCTTGACCACGACCGTCGGACGGGGTGCTCCCTGCAGGGTGACGGCGATGAGGATGAGCGGAACGAACAGCCGCAAATGGAGAGAGGACATGGAGAGAAAACCTCGTTGATTGTCGCACCGTTTATTTCTGGATGTAGAACACCCGGGTAATGACAATGTCGTTCATATAGTAATACCACACTCCCGAATGGACGTTGGTGTAGTCCGGATTGTAGTTTATCATTTCATTTCCGAATTCCTCCGGCTTGAAGAGAGCGGTATGACCGTCCAGCAGTGAGATGCTGATCCGTTCGGAATGACGGGCGCTGGGAAAGGGTGAATCTCCCTGACGCATCCGGTAGGACTGCATTTTCGTCAAGCCATCGTAGGCGTCGGCGAGCAGCAACAGCCGTCCCGGATAACGCACTCTGGAGGTGACCAGCGAAATGCAGATGGTACTGTCGGAGATGAGATTGTTTTCGTAGATGGAACGACTGGTCTTGTCGTAGAGACCGTAGGTCTGGACGAGGCTTCCCGCAAAGCTCGCGTTGGTCGAATACATCGGTTCGGGACGGGACGGGCACTGCCACATCTTCGAACCATTCTGTGCGTAGCCGAGATCCACCATCCAGTCGGGCCAGTAGTTGCTCCAGCGTCCGGCGGGAGTCGTGCCATGGAGATAAAGGCCGATATGACCGCGGTAATCGTTGGCGTATATGCTCAGAATCAGCGACAGTTGTTTCTGGTTGGAAAGGCAGTTGGAACTCTTGGCGGCTTCGCGGGCTTTGGAGAGCGCCGGCATCAGCATCGCGGCGAGAATCGCGATGATCGCGATCACAACGAGGAGTTCGATCAGAGTGAAGAGCCTGATCCGGCGGCGGATTGCGGCAGGCGAAAACCGGTGGCGAAGTTCTGCGTTGTGGCTGAACATGATTGCATCTCCCTGATTGATGGGTGGGTTATTATTTATGAAACTTTTGAAAACTGTTTCTATAATTATTATAGTGATTTTTCCGGAAAAGTCAAGAGAAAGCGAAGATAAAAATGTGAAAATCAGATTTAGTTTGACAAAATCAAGATACGATGATATAATATGTAAAAACAGTTTCAAAGATGGTGAAAGATGAGTGATCTGACTATATACGATATAGCCGAGATGGCGGGAGTGAGTGCCGCGACCGTTTCCAAGGTGCTCAACGGCCGGCGGGGGGTGAATGCCGCCACCGCGGAACGGGTGAATCGGATACTCAACGATACCGGATTCAAACCGCGCTGGCGGGCCGGTGGCCAGGGAGCCTGCATCGGGGTGGTGATGCCGCCGTTTGGGGGGATATTCACCGATCATTACGATTCGCAGATTATTTCCGGCTGTTATGACCGGCTGGTGGCGGAAAATTATTCACTGCTGCTCTTCAACTACCGCCACGTCGGCATCGCCGCGGATGGAAGCTGCCGCCTGGATACCTCGGCGCAATTGAGCGGAGTGATTGCGGTAAGTTGTCCGGAAAATTATGATTTCTGCCGCCGTCTGCTGGTGGAAAGCCACCGATTTCCCGCGGTGGTGATCGGCGGACTGAGCGAAGAACCGCTTGCCGATACCAGACTTGAACCCAACAACATCGTCTGTGACGATTACACTTCCGGGTTTCAGGCGGCGATGATGCTGCTGCGCTACAACCACCGCCGAATCCTGATTTCCGCGCCCAGTCTGAAGAACTTCGACCATCGTCGCCGGGTGCGTGGCATCATTGACGCAATCGCCACGGTGCCGGTGGACATGTCATATTCCATGTAGTC
>CAKUKT010000400.1 GCA_934663655.1 uncultured Victivallaceae bacterium | reverse complement strand
TCCGTACTCAGCCGCGGTCGCCCGAGTCCAGCCCAGCCGTACTCAAGTCCGGCCGCGGTCAGCGTTTTGCCCCGGCAATTGCTCACGCACAGCAGGCACCCGGTGCACCGCGACAGAAATTCCTCCCTCGACCCCGCTCCCGGCGGCATCATCGGCAGCTTTTCCGGCTGCGGCGAGACGGAGAAATGTCGGATCATACTTCCGCAGGCAACTCCGGCCGCGATTCCCGCCGCACCGGAAATCAGTGCCCGGCGCCGCGATGGATCCGACGGAGCGTCCACCGCGGGTTCCGTCGCCGGGGGTTTCAGCGGCGCCGCCGTCGAAATCGCTCCGAACTTACACTCCGTCAGACAATTGCCGCACATCACACACGAGGAAGCATCCAATCGTCCCTTGTCAAGATCAATACAGCCGGCCTTGCAGCTTTTCACACAGCGGCGGCACTTTACACATTTTTCGCCATCCAGGCGAAGCCGCCACCGGGAAAATCGCGACACCAGCGCGAGCACTCCGCCCGCCGGACACAGCGTATTGCAGAAAACCCGCCCGCCGAACAATGCCGTCAACGCCACCGCCGCCAGCAGCAACTCCCCGGCAACCGTCACCAACCACGGCACCGCCGGACGCGGCGCCGAAAACGGCAGCCATCCCGTCTCGTTTCCCAGCAGATCAAGCTGCTGCTGCTGTACAAGCTGGGTGCGCCCGAACAACGAAAACGGTTCAAACCATCCGGCAGCACACATCCCGCCGAACAACGCCATCGCCACCAGCAAACCCACCGCCGCATTCCGCACTGCCGGACGAGGCCGGAATGCGCCCTTCGACAACCGGACCATTCTGCCGATCCTCCAGGCGACATCCTGAATGAAACCGAGCGGACAGCCAAACGAACAGAAGACCCGCCCCCAGATCACCGCCAGCAACAGCCAGAAAAGAAGTAAAACCAGCCCGATTAACCCCGCGTTCCCGGAAATCACCGCCAGCAGCGCCGGCATGAACTCCCCGGAGGCCGCGCCGCCGGCTTCTTTCAATCGCCCGGAAAACCCTGCCGCCAGCACCAGAAAGCAGACCAGCGAAACCGCAATCCGAAAATTTTTTATCGCCTTGACCGACATTCACCCGATCCGTTTGATCCTAAGCGAATTCAAATCCGTGCTTCCCAGCCCGAGCGCTTCGCCGTAACCGAGATATTTGAGATCATCTGTCGACAACCCGAGAATCCGCGCCGCCGCGGTATCTACCGCGACAATGTCGGTCGAAGCGAGCAGCATCTTGTCCAGGCGGCTGCGCGTCGCCCTGGACCGTCCAACCGGGCCGCCGGACAACATCACCCGATAGGCGTCGACGATGTTGAGATCCGGACGCCGGACCAGCACCGAGTCGGCAATGCACTGGTCGAGATCATTCTTGTGCATGTAGGGACGGTCCCAGACCACCCCCATGAAGTTCTTCATCGCGCAGGTCATTTTCGCGCCGCCGTGATTCTTGAGCACCGGAACGTTGATGAAAACATCACATTCGCGAACCAGTTTCATTACTTCGGGATTTTTCATCCGCACGGCGGCGGCAAGCGGACAACTCTCGTAGGTGTCATGATTGTTTCCGGTAACGATTTCACCACCGGCCTTCTCCACCGCCGCCCGGATTCCGCTGCGCTGGTAACACGCTTCCCAGTCGCGGTCACAGGTATGATCGAACACCACCACCCGGGAAGCTCCCGCACCAAGACAGCGCTCCGTCAATGCGCCGATAAGTTCCGGATTGGTATCCGCGCCTGATTCCGGGGTCTGATTCCAGCCGATGTTCGGTTTGATAACCACACTCTGCCCCGACTTCACAAACCGGCCGATTCCTCCCAGCGCCTCCAATGCTTCATCCAGCAGTGCGACCGGTTCACGATTCCTGACCGCGACCAGATCGAAAACCTCCCCGGCTCCGCCGGCCGCCGGCGCGGCTCCCAGCGGCAGCCGATCCCAGAAACCCGCAGCAAGCGCCACCACCGCGGCGCTTTTCAAAAACTCTCGCCTGTTCATGTCCTCCTCCCGAACCGGTTAAATATTCGGCGGTCGTCACCTATATAATTATAGCA
>CAKUKT010000399.1 GCA_934663655.1 uncultured Victivallaceae bacterium | reverse complement strand
GAGAAGATCAAAGCTCTTTTTCATAAGGAGTCTGTCAAATACGCCGGATGAACTACAAGTATTAAACTGTGGGAGCAGTGAGTGGCTGTCGGGATTTTTTTTACATTTAAAGGTCAAGACTCAAAGTTGCGTTTTATTGAAAAATGGTTATCAAGTAGCGCGGTTAAACAAGAAAACGTATTTATGATGATATTCAATTACTTACAAATAAGGACCAAGTCCTTCTCCAAAAAGAGAAAACGGAGACGGAGAGACGTTTTCGGTGGATTTTAACGGTTTTTCGAGGGATGCAGAGACTGGCGCAAAACCGCAAAACGTTGCGGTGCAAGGGGAAATCCGGGCAAAAAGAAAGCCGTCACTCGGACGGCTGAAATTTCAATTGGTAGCGGGGGCTGGAATCGAACCAACGACCTTCAGGTTATGAGCCTGATGAGCTACCACTGCTCTACCCCGCGCTGAATATTTTATAATATATCGCCGAATATTGAGTCTGTCAAGTCTCTCAATCGCGTAAAAAAAGTTTTTTTACGTAAAATATCCGGCCGCAAGCGGCACAATAAAACGCCTTGCCTCACCCGTTCAGCGCTTGAAAATAAAGAATACCGCTCCCACCAGACACAAACCCGCCAGAAGGTAGTTCCAACGAAACGGCTCCTTCATATAAAGAATCGAAAACGGCACAAACACCGCCAACGTTATCACCTCCTGGGTGATCTTCAACTGCGCCAGCGACAGATTGCCCGCATGCCCGATCCGGTTGGCCGGCACCTGGACGAGATATTCGAAAAATGCGATCCCCCAGCTCGCCAGCACCGCGATTATCAGCGGCTTGCTGCCCAGCGTCTTGAGATGGCCGTACCAGGCGTAGGTCATGAAACAATTGGAAATCACCAGCAGCAATGCCGTTTTGGCCAGAACCGTGTAATCCATTTGAACCGTCAACTCTTTCGTCGATCCAACCAACCCTGGTTTAACGGCAGTCGCTGATAATAATCGCCGCGTTGGAGCCGCCGAACGCGAAACTGTTGGACAACGCATGCCGGATCCGGGTGCCTTCCCGGTATTCCCGCAACAGATCCGCCCAACTGAACTCCGGGTCGGGATTGTCAAGGTTGTGCGACGCCGAGAGAAAATCACGCTCAAGCATCAACGACGAGAATATGACTTCCGCCGCACCGGTGGCTCCCACCATGTGACCAGTCTGCGACTTGGTGCTGTTGATCGCCGGAGTGCTGCCCAGAACTTCCCGGATCGCTTCCATCTCCACCGGGTCGCCGACCGGAGTACCGGTTCCGTGCGTATTCACGTACCCGATGTCCGAAGGCCTCAGACCGGCGTCGGCTATCGCTTCGGCCATCACCTGCGCCGACGAACCGGCGTGAGGTACCACCATGTCCGAGGCATTGCTGTTGGCCGCAATTCCGCTGATCAGCGAGATCGGCCGCACCCCCCGTTTTTTCAGACTCCGCTCGGATTCCAGCAGCACGTAGGCCGCTCCCCCCGCCAGCACGAACCCCTCCCGGTCTCGGTCAAAGGGACGACTGGCACGTTCCGGTTCCTTGTTGAAGTTCTTCGAGAGCGCCCGGCAGGCGCAGAAACCCAGCGCTTCCACCCAGTCGAGTTGTTCCGCGCCGCCCGCAAGCACCATGTCGTAAAGACCGGAACGGATCAGCCGCACTCCAACAATTATCGCCATCGCACTGCTCGCGCAGGCCGCGGACACATCGAACGACTCGCCGGTGATGCCGAAGTGAAGCGAAATATTGGAAATCGCACTCGAAGGCATTACTCGCGGCACTGAAAACGGATTCACCGCCCGCAGCCGCTTGTTGTTGCGAATGTAGGTTTCAGCCGAATTGTAAAGTTCCAGATGGTTGGCTCCAGCAGTGCCACCCACCAGCGCGATCCGGTGACCGGAGAGCTCTTCCGGAGTGATGCCGGCCTCTGCGAAAACTTCCTCCACCGCGGCAATCGACATCGTCGCCACCGGCGGACAATGGCGCAGTTTCTTGCGGTCGATGTTGATCAGAGACGGGGTTTCATCCGGCATGCCGCCGACTTCACAATCCAGCCCGTAATCAATAAACTCCTGGAT
>CAKUKT010000398.1 GCA_934663655.1 uncultured Victivallaceae bacterium | reverse complement strand
AACATGTGCCGCGGGATGTGGTGCAGAGCAACTGGTATTACAACCACTTCACCGACCCGACGCCGAAAGCGACCGATTCAAATTGGAATGCGCTGCTCAAACGGGGACTGGAGGCATTTCGCCGGCTCGATCGGCTCGGCTACGACCAGATTCCCTGCGGCAGCAACTGGGCTTACAAGCCGAATCTCAAACTGGTTGCGGATTTCTGTCGGAAAAACTGTGATCATTCGCGATTGCTCGGCTTCATGATGGCGGTGTGGACCGAGACCGATCCGGAAGCGGAATTTCTGCTGCGGGAGGGGTGCGAACTGCTGGGCGCAATTTGAGTTTGTCAGCTGTCCGGAACGGAGCGGGCGTAAGCTTGCCGACCGGGTGATCTTCCGGTTCCGGAAAGCGCATTTAACGATTTGCGCGCGGGAAATCTGCCGCCGCTCCCGGAAAACCGGGGGCGGCGCGTCTGTTTTTTATGGTCGCATATTTCAGCAGCTGAGGGGACTGGGCCGCGGGGAATGGCGGAATTTGGGCAAAAAAATGGAGGCGTGGACCGGAGTTGAACCGGTTTATGCGATTTTGCAGACCGCTGCCTGACCGTTTGGCTACCACGCCTCGATGCTTTATAAAAGCTGAATAATCCTAATATATACCGGGCCTCGAATTTTGTCAAGGGGGGAAATGATTTTTGGTGCGGGAATGATGATCTTTTACCGCATCTCAGCGGGGTCCCGGTTGAAATCGCAGGCCTGGCGGCAGCGTCCGCACCTCATGCAGGCGGCGGGATTCAGGACGGGGCAAGCGTTTCCGTTCCGGTCGCGGGAGATGGTCAGCGCTCCCGTCGGACAGAGCGCGACGCAGGCGCCACATCCCCGGCAGCCGCGGCCGTCATTGATGAACAGCAGTGCCAGTCGGGAGAGCTCGGAAATCATGATATCACCGGAAATGGTTTCCGGAGGAGCGCGTCGCCGACCGGGTGGCGTGCTCCGTCCGGTAATGCCGGAAGTTTCCGAACCGGGTGGCGTGCTCCGTCCGGTAATGCCGGAAGTTTCCGAACCGGGTGGCGTGCTCCGTCCGGTAGTGCCGGAAGTTTCCGAACCGGGTGGTCAGTCGTCAAATTCGCCCTCAAGATCGCGGCCGCGCAGGTAGGCCCAGATGGTGACCACCAGTGCCACAAAGGCGCCGATCAGCTTCGCATGTTCGAGTTCGAGGCCGAGACCGAAGGGGCCGCCGTGCTCCTTGCTGGTCCAGAGGATGAAGGTCACGACGATGAAGGTCATGAACGCACCCGGAATCAACGTGATGATCGGCGAACGGCGGCGTGCCGTCAACCAGACCGTCGCCGCGGTTAAGGTGCAGGCGGCCAGCACCTGATTGCCCCAGGCGAAGTAGTTCCACAACGCGGCGAAACTTCCGGCGTCGAGGTTCGACCAGAAGAGCAGCACCGCCACGATCGCGATTAACGGGATGCAGATCCGCAGCCGGGCGGCGATGTGGGCCTGATTCAGTGAAAAGATTTCCGCGATGCTGAGACGCAGGCTGCGCATCGCGGTGTCGCCGCTGGTGACTGCGAGGATGATCACGCTGAGCACCGTCACTCCGCCGACGATTTCGCCGAGGAAGTGGGTGGTGATTTCCGTCAGCACCGCGCCGGGGGCCATGGCCATCAGTTTCGGGAAGAGGTTGTAGATCGCCAGTCCGGCGGCGGCCCAGATCATCGCGATTACGCCTTCGACGACCATCATGCCGTAGAAGCTGGCGCGGGCTTCGGACTCGCTCTTCATCGGCCGGGCGATGATCGGAGACTGGGTGGCGTGGAATCCCGAGAGGATGCCGCAGGCAATCGTGACGAAGAGCAGCGGGATCACCGGCTGGTTTTTAGCCGCGGTGAACATATTTTCCTGAAAGGCCGGGCTTTCCTCGAGGAGTTCCGGCGCGGTTGCGCAGTCGTACATCAGCTTGAAGAAGATCGCCAGCGAACCGATGATCAGGAGCGCGCCGAAAAAGGGATAGAGTTTGCCGATGATCTTGTCCACCGGGAAGAGGGTTGCGGCGATGTAGTAGAGGAAGATCACCACCGCGGCCGCCCAGAATCCGAAGGCGGGATGGAG
>CAKUKT010000397.1 GCA_934663655.1 uncultured Victivallaceae bacterium | reverse complement strand
TGCCGGTTCCGACCGAGATCGGGAAACTGAATTTCACGGTGAAGGGCGTTGCAGGCAATGTGGCTGTGCGTTTCTTCGATTCGAGCGGCCAGACCCACCAGCATTTTTTCAAGGTCGCGGCGAAGGATGGCGAACCGCGCAGCTTCTCGGTCGCGGCGAAGGGTTCCCCGAACACCACTGGGGCGGTCCGAATGACGGCAGGTTCACGGGGCCGGTCACCGGTTATGCGCTGGTTGTTCACAGGGGGGATCTGGGAGCGAAGCAGGGGGTGGTCGAGTTTTCCGGCATCTCGGTCGATACCTCCGATCCGCGCATTTATGCGTTCTCATGGAGTGTTCCGTCACCGGAGTCGCTGTTTCGCCGCCCCGGCGATGAGACGCCGGTCGCAGTCCGGGTTTCCTTCCGGACGAAGCGGGTTCCCGGAGACTCCGGTTTCGTCTATTACGATTACTCCGGCGGCGAGTGCCTGACCGGCAATGCCCGTTACGACGAGGCTGCCGGTCTGCTGCTGGCCCCGCCGCCGCCGGGACGCGGATTTTACGAGCTGGCCTATCCTGAATTGAAAATTCGCATCGGCGTGGCGGTTGACGATGCGCCTCCGGCGAAAGCAGACGAATATTTCGCTGTGGACGGCTCGTTCAGCTGGGGCGGCAAACCCGGCGACGAAGCCGGCATCCGCAGTTATCTGCGCATTCTGAAGGATAACGGCATCGTCTGGAACCGCGACCGGCTCAGCTGGAAAGGGATCGAGCCGCAGGCGGAGGGATTCGATTTCGGCGGCCGTTTCGGCCTCTATCGCCGCCTTGCGGCGGAAGAGGGGATTAAAACGCTCGATACGTTTCATGACGCCCCGGCCTGGAGCGGCGCCGACCCGCGTCATCGTGATTCGGTCGGACCGCATGCGAACCTCTATCCGGAGGACCTGCTTGCGGCCGGTCGCGGCCTGGCGACGATCGTCGGCTACTGGAGCGACACGGTCGATGCACTCGAGGTCTGGAACGAGCCGGATATCGGCTTCGGCAACCACTTCCCGGCAGCATACGTCACGGCCTTCACCAAAGCGGTTTCGCGCGCCTTTTCCGAACGCGGGCTGAATCGGCTGGTGGTCGGCGGCGTATTTGCGAACACGCGGCCGAATACCGGCTTTTACGATACCTATGTCCGCAACGGCCTGCTGGACGACTCCGACGTCATCAGCTATCACTCCTATGCCGACACGCCCGCCATGGAGCAGGAGGTCGCCGCGCTGCGCGCCGTTGAAGCGAAGTACGGCTACCGGCCCGGCATTCCGCTCTGGATTACCGAATGCGGCAAGCCGTGGCCGCGCGGCGGCTACCGTTCCTCCGTGTCCGGCGACATCAACAGCGCCGCCGAGATCACCGGCAAGGCGGTCGAATTGCGCGCGCTCGGACTGGAACGCTTCTTCGCATTCGAGTACAAGTATTATGACGAACGGCAGAACAACTTCGGCATGATGGACGACAAGTATACGCCGATGCGGTCGATGGCCGCTTACGGACACCTGGCGCGCGTTCTGGCGCATCGCGGTTATATCGGGGATCTGAAGGGAACCGAGGCGGTCCGCGCCCGTGTTTTCGAGGGTTCCGGCGACCTGGTCGCCGTTCTCTACTGCGGCGTGGGGGAGAACCGCCGTGCATCGCTTGCGCTGCCGGCCGGTCTGCCCGTGCTGCGCGCCGCCGGCGCGGACGGACGGCCGTTTGAGGTGCGCGGTTCGCAGATTCCGCTCGGCGACGGAATCGCCTATGTATATTTGCCGAAGACGGCGCGAAGCAGGTTCGTCGATGCCGGAACCGGCGCGATGAAGCTTTATCGCATGGCGAAAGAGTACAAGCCGGTTCCGCGTGCCGCAAAGCCGCTCGTCCTGCAGCCGGTTGGCGATATCAGCGGTTTTCTGGTCAACACGTACGGCTTTTATGTGAGATCCGGCGAGATGGAATTCAAGGTGAAAATCAATAACTTCAGCGGGGAGGAGATCGTATTCCGGCCCGGAATCGAGCTGCCGGAGGGAGCGAAGCTGCTGGCCGCGCCGGACGGGGTCGCCGCGGCCCGGGTGCTGCGGCAATTCCCGGAAGTGGTGCGGGAAATT
>CAKUKT010000396.1 GCA_934663655.1 uncultured Victivallaceae bacterium | reverse complement strand
CGGAGAAGATCAAAGCTCTT
Source organism: uncultured Victivallaceae bacterium (assembly GCA_934663655.1). Taxonomy (GTDB): domain Bacteria; phylum Verrucomicrobiota; class Lentisphaeria; order Victivallales; family Victivallaceae; genus UBA1784. Next base: position 2,097 of record CAKUKT010000396.1, on the reverse strand, counting down.
TTTCATAAGGAGTCTGTCAAATACGCCGGATGAACTACAAGTATTAAACTGTGGGAGGAGAACAACCGCGACGTGAAACCCGATTTCAACGGCCCCGGGCGGCCGTTCGTATGGGTTTTCTACGGTGACTCCATCACCCACGGCGCGGTGCACACCCACGGCTGGCGGAGCTTTGTGGAGATATTTCAGGAGCGTGTCCGCACCGATATGGACATCTACTACGACAGCTTCATCAACAGCGGCGACAGCGGTCAGGACTCCGGGCATCTGCTGCGCGACTGGCAGTACGAGTGTCAGGTGCGGCGGCACCGGCCGACGGTGGTGTCGCTGATGATCGGAATGAACGATGCCGACGGTCGGCGCACCCCGGAGGAGTTCCGCGCCAATCTGCGGCGGCTGGTGAAGCTGATTCGCGCCGACGGCGCGATCGTGGTGTTGCAGACCCAGAACACCATCGAACTCTACCAAACGCCCGACGGTTCCGCCCCCGACCGCTACTGGCAGAGAGTGATCAATCGTTATCACAATTATCCCGCATTCGCCCAAGTGATCCGCTAGGTCGCCGCCGAACTCGACGTAATTTTGATCGACCATCACAAGTACTGGAGCGAAAACGCCGCCGATCCGGAGGTTCTCCACGGCTGGCTTGGCGAAACCATGCATCCGGGGCCGCTCGGCAGTCTGAAAATGGCCGAGTTGATGATGCGGACATTCGCGATTTACGATCCCTCCTCCCGCTGTCTGCAAGTCGATCCGCCGGCGCGCCGGTAGAGACCTCTCCCCGCCGGGGGGGGGATTTCAGCGGATGCTGTGCTCGCGGTAACTCGCCGGGGGCAGTCCGATAACGGTTTTGAACCGGCGGCTGAAGTGAAAACGGTCGCGGAAACCAAGTTCGCGGGCGATTTCGTCGATGCCGTGCGAAGTGCCCGTCAGCATTTCGGCGGCGCGGCGGAGCTTCACCGCCTCGACATAGGGTTTCGGCGTCATGCCGGTGTGACGCAGAAACAGCCGCCGGGTCTGCTCCTCCGAACGGTGACAGCGTTCCGCCATGTCCGCGAGCGTCCACCAGCGTCCGGGATCGTTTCTGATCTCCCGGATCAGTTCGGCGATCGGGGAATCGCCGCCGGAGTCGCGGCGGATATCGTGAATTTCCAGAAGCAGCTTCTGAAGCATCATTCCGCAACGCCAATACGATTCACTCGACGGATCGCGCCGCAGCTCCGCCAGCGCCGGGAGACGGCGTGCCGCGCCGAGCGAACCGCATCCGGACTCAAGCAGTCCTAATTCACGCATCCGCTCAAACAGCGGACCGCCGAAAGCGATAAAATCCTCCCGATAACCGCGCATCGACAGGCCGCCGAGAAGATTGCGCTCTCCCGGAGCGACCAGCACCACCGTGCCGGGACGCATTTCAAAGCGCCCCTTCCCCTCCAGCCAACAGGCGCCCCGGCCGGAAAGAACGTGACTCAGACACCAGAAGTCGTATCGGCGAACCGGGGCGGTGCGAAAATCGTCGCGCACACCGTCGGAGATATCGACGTTCCAGATGAAGAATCCGTATTTCTCAATGACTTCAGCGTGAAGCGGCGGGACTCTTGCCTCGATCAGCTGGCGGTCATTGAAAGCGGTGTCGTTTTTTTGCATATACAATGTTGTTTTTATCCATACTCATTTTCATCAAGATATACTATAATATATGGCAAGCCAACATAAATTACAATATACGCGAAAGGAATATCGACAAAAAATGATGACAGAAAAAGAAATATCAGCCGCGCTCGCCAATCCCCTCAGCATGCCCTGGGACGCCGAACCCCTGCTCGGCGGCGCCTATGGCGAGGAGGAGGTTGCCGCCGCCGCCGTCAACGAGGATGCACTTGCCGCCGTCGTCCATCACAAAGCAGGTGTTGTAGCAGGCCGTCGCCTGCGCGTTGCCCGTTCCCAAAAAAGTCCGTTTCATGCCCTTCATCCTTTCGTGTTCCATTCCGGCGTCATCATAACAAATTTTCTCACAAACATCAAGCGTTTTTGCCCTTCCTCTTTCATTCCGCGCCGGTTTGTGGTAGAATACAGAAAACGATTTGTATAATAAGGAGA
>CAKUKT010000395.1 GCA_934663655.1 uncultured Victivallaceae bacterium | reverse complement strand
TTGAATTTTCCGTCTCCTGCACTACCCGGGCGCCACGGGCCGGCGAACGAAATGGCGTGGACTACAATTTTCTTTCGGAAGCGGAATTTGAATCCCGTTCACGCAACGGTGAATTTCTGGAAGAGGCGAAGGTGTTCAACCACCGTTACGGTACTCTGCGCAGCGAGGTGGACGCCCGGATTGCCGCCGGTAAAACCGTATTGCTCGATATCGATGTGCAGGGCGCGCGGCAGATTCGCGCGGCATCGGCGGCTGATCCCGGACTGGCCGCGCGTACGGCGTTGGTGATGATCGTACCGCCTTCGCTCGAGACGCTGGAAACCCGGTTGCGGGGGCGTTCGAGTGACTCTGAGGAACAGATTTCGCTGCGGTTGGCGGGGGCGAAACGGGAACTTGATGCGTTCCGGCTCTATGATTTCATTGTCGTCAACGATGACGTCGACGAAGCGGCGGCGGAACTCACCGCGATTTTCCGGGCGCTGCGTCAGCGTACTGCGCTTATTGAGGGGGAATCACTTTATGAGTAACGGTTCTGTGCCGTATCGCCCGGTGGTGCTCGGCGTCACCGGCGGCATCGCCGCCTACAAGGCGGCGGAGTTGTGCAGTACGCTGGTGCGCAGTGGTCGCGACGTACAGGTGATCATGACCCGTAATGCGGAGCGGTTTGTGAGTGAACTGGTTTTCCGGACGCTTTCGCGCCGGCGGGTGGTCACTTCGCTCTGGGAAGATGAAGGGGAGTGGCGGCCGGAACATGTCGCGCTTGCTGACGCCGCATCACTCTTTGTGGTGGCTCCCGCCACTGCGAATTTCATCGCCAAATTCGCGCACGGCATTGCCGATGACGCGTTGACCACCTTTGCCGCAACCTACAGCGGGCCGACGTTGCTTGCTCCGGCAATGAATCCGCGGATGTGGAACCATCCGGCCTGCGTCGACAATGTCGCGCTGCTTCGCAATCGCGGCGTGAACTTCGTCGGCCCGGAATCCGGTCGGGTCGCCTGCGGTGCCGACGGGGTCGGGCGGCTGGCGGATGTGGAGAAGATCGCGGCTGCGGTGGCTGCACTGCTCGAGCGCTGAACCGGGGTTTCCGGTAAGGACGGCGGTTTTGGATTTTCAGAAAACAAAATCACTCCCGCCCGATCGTGGCGTCATGGAGACGTTCCGGAACGACGGCAGCGAACCCTCGCCGGAAGTCGGCGTAATCACTCTTGCCCGTCCGCCGGAGATCGTGATCTGTGAAGATGTTCCCGCGGATGCTCCGGCGCATATTCACCATCTGCATGAACTGAGAATATTTTCATCTCCGGGAAAAGAACGACTGGTGACGCGGATTGAGGTGATCTTTCCCGGCGTCCGGCATTGTTCGGTCCCGATTGCGGTGGCCAGAGACTTGACGATTCTCCAGCTGCGCGGCGGAGTGCCGGGGGAAGAGGCGGCGGGAATGGTGATCCGGCAACTGGAGATATTCCGTGACGCGGTTGCCGCGCGGGCGGAGCGCGAACTGCTGCGGGAGTTGAGTTGTTGCGTACTGTTGCTTTTGAAGCGTTTTCTCTCCGGAGGCGGTTGTCGCCGCCGGGGGGTTCCGGCCGCGGTGACGGTACGGGCCGCCGCCGGTTATATTGAAGCCAATTATTCCCGTCCGGAACTCTCGGTGCGCGAAGTTGCCGGTTTCGTCGGTGTTGACACCAGCTATCTGCTCCGCTGTTTCCGGTCTGCGCTTAATCTGAGCGTCCGCCGTTTCATCGTGATCACCCGGCTGCACCGCGCCTGCGAACTTCTCGAATACGGCGGCTATCCGGTGGCGGAAGTCGCCATACGAACCGGCTGGCGTTCTCCGGGCTATTTCATCGGGGTTTTCCGGCGCTGCTACCACCTGACTCCAGGGACATACGCCCGCCGTTTCCGCAGGGTTGCCGGGGCGGAACGTTTCCGGCTGCGCGAGGAGTTGCTGCAGGCCGATTTCTTCACTCCGCGTCCGGCGGCGGGAACCGGGGAAGAGGTTCGATCCGGAGGAGTGATTCCGGCCGCCGGAGGACAGCTTCATTCAGCGGACGATCATTGACTTGCGGTATTCAGCCGGTAAAGCTGCTTTACCGGCTCTTTTTTTACCGGTCCCGCAC
>CAKUKT010000394.1 GCA_934663655.1 uncultured Victivallaceae bacterium | reverse complement strand
TGAAAACCTCGTCGCCGAAGGTTATCTCCCGGAAGCGATCGTTAACTATATCGCACTGCTCGGCTGGTCGCCGAAAAGCGACCGGGAAATCTTCACGCTCAACGAACTGGCCGAAGCCTTCAATCTCTCCGGGCTGAATAAGGCGGCGGCGGTGTTCGACTACGACAAACTGCGCTGGATGAACGCCGAACATATCCGCACCATGCCGGTCGAAGAGTTCGCCCGGATCGCCCGCCCCTTCGCCGGAGTCGACGACACCCCGCTGGAAAAGAGCTGGCTCCAGCTGGCGGCGCTGCTGCAGCCGCGGATCGAAGTGCTCGGCGAAATTCCGGAAAAGATCGCGTTCCTGCGGGAACTGCCGGATTTCGAACTGGCGATGTTCAACAATAAAAAGAGTAAGTGCACCCCGGAGATCGCCGCCGACATCCTCAACGAACTGATCGGACAATTCGAGACCGCCGCCACCCTCGACAATGAAACGGTAACCGCACTGATTACCGCCTGTGCCGAACGGCGCGCCGTTAAACTCGGCCAGCCGATGTGGGCAGTCCGGGTCGCGTTGTCCGGACTGCCGGCCACGCCCGGCGGTCCCGGTGACATTATCGAAGTGCTCGGGAAAACCGAGAGCCTCCGCCGCCTGCATCTCGCCGCCGAACGCCTCGCCGCCGGACGTGGAATCTGAACTCCCGACAGCGAAGCCGTGCCGGTTTTCCCGGGCGGCATATCCTCCTCCCGCCGCCCGGAAAGGGAAGTGTCAATGTGCCGTTTCCGGCGGCGGGCAACTGTTGGCTCCGGCGGCTATGTCGCCCTTGATCTTCCGCAGGAAATCCCCGTTGAGCCGATAAAACCGCCAGTAGATCCCCAGGTAGAGCAGCGAAAACAGCAACGGCACGCCGCCCATGATGACCCGGATTCCCAGTTCCGCCTCCGCGTCTGCCTGGTGTTGGCGACAAATCCGACGATGGTGAGACCGGTTCCGGAAATGAAGCCGCTCAGCGCTCCGGCGAACTTGACCACAAAGGTCTGGGTCGAAAAGATGATGCTTTCGTTGCGGCTGCCGAGTTTGTATTCTCCGTAATCGACAACGTCCGCCAGCATCACAGTCAGGATTCCGAGCGACAGCCCGATTCCGAGATTGATTATCGCACTGGTAAAGAAGAGCGTCCACCACAGCAGCTGTTTGTCCGCGGGAAATATATTGAGCAGCAGTATCGCGAACCCGGCGACCGGAAAAATTGCCGAGGCGGTGAACACCAGCCGGCGCCCGATCAGCGCGGCGAAAACCGGATATCCGAACAATCCTATCAGCTGGGAAATTCCTGAGGCCAGCACATAGCAGGAGAGATAATATTCGTCACCGATCACATATTTGCAGTAAAAGACCGCAAAGCCGTTGGAAAGCTGGAAGGAAATATTGAAAAACAGCGCCAGCACCAGTACTACGATCACCTGATCGTTTTTCACCAGTACCCGGATCATCTCCCGCGGCGAGATCCGCTTGCGCTCCACCTGAGGCCGGGACGGCGCCGTATCCCTGACGAAGTGGAAGGTAATCAGCGAACAGATTACGAAAACAACCGCCACAATCACCCCCAGCCGACCAAAACCGGAGACGGCACCATCATTTTCTCCGAGCCATTTAACCAGATGCAGTCCTCCGTAGCCGATCACCATCCAGGCCACGCTGGCGAAAATCCGGGGGATCACCGAAATCACATCCCGCTCCTTCTCGTCGTCGGTCAGAGCAGGAACCATCGACCAGTAGGGAATATCCATCAGCGTGTAGGTGAGCCCCCAGAGCACATAGGTGACGGCGATGTAGGCAAGCTGCTGACTGCCGGAAAGCCCGGGATTGAAGAACAGAAATCCGAGCACGATCGCATTCAGAATCGTCCCCAGCAGAATCTACGGACGGAATTTTCCCCAGCGGGTGTGGGTGTTGTCAACCACCAGTCCCATCACCGGGTCATTCACGGCGTCGAAAATACGCGCAGCAAGGAAAAGATAGCCGACAAACACCGGACTGATCCGACAGATGTCGGTGAGATATTGCTCCCACAGTTTAATACTTGTAGTTCATCCGGCGTATTTGACAGACTCCTTATGAAAAAGAGCTTTGATCT
>CAKUKT010000393.1 GCA_934663655.1 uncultured Victivallaceae bacterium | reverse complement strand
GATGTCGGAGGCCCGGCCTATGTGGTCGATGACGAAACGGTCGGCAAAACCGGAACCGTCATCGCCGGAACTGTTTTTCAGGTCGATGACGACGGCGTCTGGGTCGACCTGAAGGCCGGCCTTATCACCGTCACCCAGGCCGCCGGCTGATCACACAGAGAGGAAAATATCATGGATATCAACCGCAGCAACATGCAAACGCTTTTCACCGGCTTCAACCTGCTCTTTCAGCGCGGATTCGAGGCGGTTCCGAACGATTATCTGAAATTCACGACAACGATTCCCTCGACCACCGCGACGGAGGCCTATCCCTGGCTCGAACAGGTCGGCGGCATGCGCGAATGGATCGGCGACCGCCAGATCGCGAACCTGAAATCGCAGAAGCTCGACGTCAAAAACCGGCCGTTCGAGAAAACCGTCGCGGTCAAGCGCGACGACATCGAGGATGACAAGTATGGGCTTTACAATCCGCTCGTGCAGGACCTCGGCCAGTCGGCCGGCGAACTCTGGGCGGACCTGGCGACGGAAATTCTGCTGAGCGCGAAAAACGCGATCTGGATCGACGGCAAGAAGTTCTTTGCCGCGGATCGGAAATACTCGGACGGCAAGAAATCCTCGATCATCAACAACCGGGCGACCGCGGCGCTCTCCCCCGAGGCGTACAAGGCGGCGCGCGCTGAGATGTACAAGTACAAGAATTTTGCCGGGCAGTCGCTGAAAGTCCGTCCTCGGCTGCTGCTGGTCGGGCCGGACAACGAAGAGATGGCCTTCGAGGTTCTCAAATCCGAGCTGACCATCAAGGCGAAAACGGACGGCAGCACGTCCGGCGTCGCGACCACGAAAAACGCCTGGGCCGGCACGAGCGAATATCTGGTCATCCCGGAACTCGGCAGCGAGTGGTTTCTCTTCGACGTGACCCGGCCGGTCAAGCCGGTCGCGGTTCAGCAGCGGAAAGTCCCGAAACTCGTTACACTCACGAACGATACTGACGACCGCGTCTTCATGCGCGGCGAGTACCTGTACGGCGCGGACGGCCGCGGAGCCGGTTTCTGGACGATTCCGCACCTCGCCTACGCGTCCTTCCCGGACGAGGCGTAACCGGTTCATGTATACGACGCTTGAAGCGTTCGAGCGCCGGCTCGGCCGCGCGTACTGCGAGATTTACGCGACCGACGCGCCGCGCGCGCTGGCTGACCTGGCGACCGCGCAGGCGGAGATCGACGGAAAGCTCGCGCGCCGATACGCGGTGCCGTTGACCGGGCAGGTCGCCGGCAGCCTCGCAGCGGAGTGGCAGCTGGTTCTCGCCTCGGAGCTCGCGTTCGGCAATACCGCCTCCGGCGACTTGCCGGCCAAGCTTCAGAAGCGGATCGACGAGGTCCGGAAGCAGCTCGAGGCGGCCGCCTCCGGCGATATGCTGCTGCCGGACGCGGCGGAATCGGCCGAGACCGGCGCGACCTTCATCGCGAGCGACCCTCCGGTGTTCGGACGCAAAAACATGAAGGGATATTGAGTCATGCAGATCGTTGTCCGGTTCGACGTCAATCGCCGCGTATCCGCTCTGGCCGGAGCTCTGGCCGGGCTTGAGGACCCCGTTCCCTGGCTGAAGCGGTGGGCCGCCGCTGGCACGCGTTATGCGAGGGAGTCCGCGCGGGCCAGGAATTACCGCGAGATCGCGCGATCGATCCGAACCGGCGCGATCGACTCTTACCGCCAGACGATCGAAGCCCGCGCCGACGCGGTCCACGCCGCCCAGCGAAATTTCGGCGGCGTGATTTCCGCCCCCGGCAAAGGGCCTTACTCGCGCAATTCGTCATATCTGACCATCCCGATATCGAAGTACGCGAAGGGGAAGACGCGTTTCGAGGTCGAGCAGGCGTTCGGGCCGCTCTTTTTCGTCCGCGCCAACGGGCAATTGCTGCTCGCCTCCGCCCAGAAGGGACGGAAGGGGGCAAAGGGCGGCTTCGACGCTCATTTCGTTCTGAAGAAACAGGTTTACCAGCGCGGGAATCCGTTCTGGCCGACCGACCGGCGCTGGCGGCGGATCGGCGAAGACGAACTCCGGCGGCTGCTGGAGGAAAAGGAGAGGAAAATCAATGCCGAGAATCGCTGATCTGACAGCCGGCGTTTCCGC
>CAKUKT010000392.1 GCA_934663655.1 uncultured Victivallaceae bacterium | reverse complement strand
TATCCTTTTTTGACGTTTGCATAATATAGCACAAATCTATTGACGACACAATCTATCAATGCGGTGATGACGATGGGAATTGTCGGCCATGAGGACAAATTCAATCTGAGTTCCTACGAGATCGAGGACGAGGTACGTTATGTGAAACGTCATGCGCCGGAGATGCCGGGGATCGGCTTCTTCCACTCCTTCGGTCCGGATCGCGAACTCACCCGCTTCTCCGATGAACTGTGCCGCAAATATTACATCGAACCGGTGATTCAGATTTATGAACATGATCTGCAACTGGATCCGGTTACTCCGAAGGCCGGGGAAAAGATCACTTTGTACGCCCGGGTCTACAATCTGGGGGGGATGGACGCCGCCGGGGTGAAGGTCCGTTTTCTGATCGATGGGAAAGCGCTGGGCGAAAGTACAATCGATCTGCCCGCGGCCGGAGAACGGGTTTATCCGGCGCCGGTTGCGGTTTCCCGGACGATCGAACTTGCAACCGGTTACCACCGGTTCCGGGTCGAACTCGAAGCCGCTGAGGGCATCACGATTCTGGATGGCGCCGCCGAACGGGAAATTCTGGTCAGGGAGCAATAAAATGAACAGATTGGGGCGTAGCGGTTTTATTCTGTTGCTGGCGGCGGCGGTGCTGCCGGTCCTGCACGCGGAGATTGTGCTGAACCGGAAGTTCAGCAACAACCGGCTGCAATTGGAATGGGAGGTCGATCCCAGCGACACCCGGAGCGTCTATCGCATTATCAGAAACGGGGCGGTCGCAGCTGAACAAAGTCCCGGGTTCACCTTTGAGATGGAATTTTCCGACGCCGTTCCGGAACGGGAGACGGTTTATCAGGTGGTCAAGCTCACGGATGGGCGGGAAATCGACCGTTCCCAGCCGCTGACGGTGCGCCCCGGACCGGAACTCGCGCTCGATCCGGAACAGGGGTTCGCTCTCAGCAACATCTTCCCCGTGACCGGCAGGCCGGTGAACTTCAACGTTACGGCGGTCAACTCCGGTTCGGCGGCTGCCCGGCAGGTGGAGTTCCGCGTCGCCGACGCGCAACGCGGCGAGCTCTTCAGCACCACGCTGCCGGAACTGGCGCCGGGCGAACGCAAAGAGATCGCTTTCTCCTTTGCCTTCCCGGAAAAGGGGGTCTGGAGCCTGAACTTCAGCCTCCGGGAGAGCGGCGCTCGGAAAGCCGTTCCGGGAGCCTCTTTCACAGAAAAACTGCGGGTGGACGACCGACCGTTTTATGTTCACTGGTACGGCGCCGTACCCGATCTCAAGTATGTGAATCTGCGTCAGGGCACCGTCGCCGATATGGAGGAGTCCCGGAAACACGGCGCTTATGCTGGAGTGTGCGGCGGCTGTCACGGATTGAACGCCGGGGATCTGCTCGATAATCTGCTGGCGTTGACCTCTCCCGGTTTCGATGCACTTTACATCGATGAGATTTCCGCCGACCTGGATCCGACCGGGGTGTTGCTGGAGGTGCTGCCGAAGCTGCGGCAGGCCCGTCCGGAACTCTTTATCGCGGTCTGGAACATCGGAGATCAGGTTTCCGACCGGATCGCCGAACAGCTGAAAGCCGGAATCATCGATCTGGTCATGCTGGAGATTTACATCCGACCGGGAGAGAATATTCAGCGCCTCGACGCCGCTGCCGAAGCGATGCGCAGGCAGGGCATCGCCGACAAGGTTATCATCGGGCTGGTCACTAACCGGACCTGGTCGGGCGGCGCCTCCGACCAGGAGTACATCAAAAGTCTGCATAATCAGATGCGTCACCTCCGGCGGGTGTTTCCGGAGAGTCCCGGCGTGGCCTTCTGGGACGCGATAGCTCCTCCGGGAATGCCGGAAGCCGCCGAGGCGATGATCGAAGAACTCTATTTTCAGCAACCATTTTAATCATCAAGGGAGTTGCACCATGAAAAGACTTTTTCTCGCACTGATGTTGGCCCTGCCGGCAGCCTTTATCCAGGCAGGTGAGGCTCAGATCTCTTTTGAAAACGATCCCGGGCTGAAAGTGGAAAGCGTTCCGGGCGAGACTCCGCAACTGCTGCAATTGCGGACCGTCATTCCGGTGCCGGAAACGCGAGGCGGGGATTTCGCCGCCGAAATCGCCTTTTCGATCGAGAAGTTCCAGCACTACGGGGT
>CAKUKT010000391.1 GCA_934663655.1 uncultured Victivallaceae bacterium | reverse complement strand
TGAAGGGTGATCTCTCCGGCTCCGGGGGAGTAGGTCGCCGTCGCCTTGCGCCAGACGCCGGGGCGGTGGCGTACCGGCACCAGCACCTGATGGTAGCGTTGCGCGTCGTCGCCGGTCAGCAGGAATTTCATGGTTTTGTCCGCGTGGCCGGGGGTGCTTTCAAAATGGAGCGAGAGTCCGCCGCCTTCGAGCAGGCGGGGGAAGGGGTTGGTTTGTTCGCCGCCGTCGAGAAATTCCAGTTCGATTTTGCCGCCGCGCGAGAAATCGAAGCTGCCGGGCAGCCGGGCCGGAGTGGCCGTATCCGCGGTCGCTTTGAAACTGAGCGCGCCATCGGCATAGGCGGCGCCGGGAGCGAGTTCAGCTTTGGAGAGATCGATTGCCGCGTTGGCTGCCGCGCTGGCCGGATCGAGATCGACGGTCGGACCGGTGGAGATGTCGAGATTGCGGATCGCGCCGCTGAAGCCGCGCGTCGAACCCTTGAGACCAGTGGCCCCGAGGGTGAATTTGATATCCTTGAGGATGTCGACGCTCACCGCGAGCGGCAGCGTCACCACCTCGCCGTCGTCAAGCTGGACGCTCGCCGTTCCGGCTTCGGCGTCGATCCAGGCGGCGAAGCGGTGCCAGTTGCCGGGGGTCGGCGTCGGTTTTGCGAAGACATTGGTGAATTGTTTCGCGTCTTTGGAGGTGATGGTGAATTTCACCCGCGAACACGCCTGACCGGGGGCCGGTACTTCGCCCTGAATTGAGACCATGCCGCCGTCGAGCAGCCGGGGAAAGCGATTGCTCTGGACGGGGTCAACCGAAAATTCCAGCGTGATTTTGCCGCCCCGGGAAAAATCGAAGGAACCGGGTATCTGCGCGGCCGCGGCGTCGTTTTCACCGGCGGAGAAACGGAGTGCGCCGTCAGCTTCGGAGACGGGAGCGATGGTTCCATTCAGGAGGGTTTTGAAGTTCACCTCCGCGCCGGAGAGTTCGAACAGGGCGGCTGCGGCGCAGCAACAGCCGAAGATGGTGATTTTATTCATGTCATTAACCTTTCAAACTGGCTGGTTGCAGATTCATAATTACATCGGTTTGTTGCGGTTGCGGACGCCGGGATGCCAGAGGCGTTCCTGACAGAACTTGACGCGGTTGGCCTGCGGCATCTGTACTCCAGCGGCAAAAAGTTTCTCGACATGGCCGTCGACGCACAGGAGGTTCATTGCGTTGTTGTGCAGGAAGCCGGCGCGAGGTCTTCCACCGGAATAGGCGGTATAATCGGGAACCAGATCTCCCTGCCCGCCAATTGGTTTATTGTAAGCAAATCCGGTGTCGCCGATGAAAACCAGCGGCGTCAGTTCGAGCAGAGTGACAGTGACCGACGGATTCGGAATCTGGGACTCCTTGACATGACGCAATTCACCTTCGTCTAGCAGATAGGCTTCAATAACATACAGGTTTGCGCCATAACAAACCCGTTTGTTGCGCCAGGTAAGGCCGGTCTGGGAAGCCCGGTAGAGGCCGGGGCTGACGCTCGGACACTCAAACACTCCCGGCGAACCGAGGTAGGGATAGATTTTTTCCATCCAGGAATTGTTTATACTGTAGTCGGGAAACACTGTCATCGGGAAAAAACCGTCGTTGGAGTCGCGATACATTGCAAAGCCGGTGCCGAGCTGCTTGAGGTTCGCCTGGCAGGTGCTGTTTTTTGCGGCCTCGCGGGCGCGGGAGAGCGCCGGCATCAGCATCGCGGCGAGAATCGCGATGATCGCAATCACCACCAGCAATTCGATCAGTGTGAACAACGCCGATCTGCAGCTGAATTTCTTCAATTCGGCAGAGGTGTCGTACTGGAGAGGATCCTCCCGGCGTACTTCCGGATACAGACGGTTTTCTTTCATGATGATTTCTCCTTGGCTTTCTGCTTTTTTGCAGAGTTTCTGGCTGCTTTCAAAGATTTTCGGATGGCGTTGGCGGCGTTGGCGATATGGCGCCGCAGCAAACGTTCGGCGAGCTTCGCGTTTCCTGCCGCCACTGCATCGACGATTTCATCGTGTTCATCATTGATCGAATGGGGCGCCTGTTCACCATTGTTTTTAATGACGATGCCGGGGGTGCCCGCGAATGATTTTGACAATACCAGATAATTGCGGATCACCGATTGAAGCGTCGGTGCTCCGCAG
>CAKUKT010000390.1 GCA_934663655.1 uncultured Victivallaceae bacterium | reverse complement strand
GAATTTAGATAACAGCGTGATCGGAGCCGTGCGCAAGCCGTTGATCGCGCTGATTCTGCTCAGTGGAATTTTCGGCAGCATTTCGTTGTTGCGCGGCCAGCATGAATTCCTCCGGGGAATTGTCCGGATCTATTACGCACTGGCTATTCTCATCATTGTCTGGGGGGCGCTGCGGGTGCTTAACGTGATCAGCGCCGGCCTGAAACGGATCGCCGATAAAACCGGAAACACCTTCGACAACCTGTTGATCGATCTGATGAGGCGCGTCGCCAAGGTGACGATCTGGACCATCGCGTTGCTTTTCATTGCCCAGAACATCTTCCAGCTCAACGTCAGCGCGATGCTCGCCGGCGCCGGTGTCATCGGACTGGCGGTGGCCTTCGCCGCGCAGAATAGCATCGCCAATATCTTCGGCGCAGTGACTTTGATTCTCGACAAACCATTTACAGTAGGAGACCGGGTGATTATCGGCGACCGCGACGGTATTGTCGAAAACGTCGGTTTGCGCAGCACGCGGCTGCGTGCGTTGGACGGTACGCTGTGGGTGATTCCCAACAAGGAGATGTCGGACGCCTCGATTCAGAATTTTTCGCGTCGTCCCAATTTCAAACAGGTTTTTGAGCTCGGTCTGGTTTACAGCACTCCTCCGGAGAAAATGGCGCGGGCGGTGGAACTGCTTCATGAGATTCTGGACGGTCATCGCCTGTTCGACATGGAGAAGCTGCCGCCCCGGGTATACTTCACCGATTTCAAGGACTGGTCATTGAATATCATGGTGATCGTCTGGTTTCAGACGCTGGATTACTTTGAGATGATGACCGAAAAAGAGAAGCTTAACCTGGAAATTCTCCGGCGTTTCAACGCCGAAGGATTGGAATTTGCTTTCCCGAGTCACACCGCTTATCTGGCCGGAGATCCGGTGCATCCGGTGGCGCTCAGCGGAGAAACGGTGAAGACAGAGATCGCCGGAGGACACAATGGCACAGCGGATATTGATCGTCGAGGATGATGCCAACATCCGCGCCGGACTGGTGGACGCGCTGGAATTTGAAGGCTACGAGACCGCGGAAACCGGTGACGGGGGGCGGGCTCTGGAAATATTCGGCAATTTCCGTCCGGATCTGGTTATTCTCGACTTGATGTTGCCGGTGCTCAACGGCTATGAGATCTGCCGCCGGTTGCGGCGGGACAACATTCAGGTGCCGGTGATAATTCTTACCGCCAAGAATGAGGAGATCGACAAGGTGCTCGGGCTCGAACTTGGAGCGGACGATTATGTGACCAAGCCCTTCGGGATTCGGGAACTGCTCGCCCGGATCGCCGCGTTGCTACGGCGGGCGGGAATGCGGGAGCAGCCGGTTCCCGATGCCATGGAACGCTTCAAATTTGCCGGCTGGGAGGTCGATCCGGCGACGATGACCGCCGTAAACGTCGGCCGTCGCATCGATTTATCCCTCCGTGAACTCGAACTGCTCAAACTCTTTGCCGCCCATCCTGGAGAAGTGCTGAGCCGCGAACGCATTATGGTCGAAGTATGGGGAAACGCATTGCGCAACTCCCGTACACTCGACCAGCATCTGGTGGCGCTGCGCCGCAAAATCGAACTTCCTGCCCGTGGCCGGTTGATCGAAAGCGTTTACGGCGTCGGTTACCGCTTCACTCCGCCGCCGGCCGACTGAGGCGACAGCGCTCGGGTTCCGGGGATGAGTTGCCGGTGACAGCGTGATCTGGCTTCGCTGGGGCGATTGCGCGGGAAATTTTTCCCGGCGGCGGAATTTTTGTTGAAACCCCTGATTCTTCCCGGCAAAGGAGCCGTATCTTTCGCAGAATTGCTGTAGAAGAACGCAAATAGAAGCTGTTCTCCGGATGACGTTTCGACATATTCCGCCGGATGTTCCGGCAATCTCATCTTCTGAGCTCATGTCCCACCCGTGATGCCGTCACTGTGACTGGAGGCGAAAAAGTTCGCTTGACATTCCGGAAACTTGGCGCTAAATTAAAAGTTATGTATGACATATTGTCATGGTAAGTAAGATTTGTTGTGCCGGTTTTGTGAAGGTCGGAAGTACGGACATTTCGTCGCAGGAGGTGGATAATGTTCGAGAGCGGAGCGATTTGGGACTACAGCATCATCGTCGCCTATATGGTGTTCGTGGTCGGTATCGGCT
>CAKUKT010000389.1 GCA_934663655.1 uncultured Victivallaceae bacterium | reverse complement strand
GGTTTACACAGTTTTCATGCCAGCCCGTTTCGCCGTCGACGCTGTACTCGAAAATCAGCTTCTGCGCCAGCACGCCCTTCGTCCACGATTTGCTCGCCAGATCCGAATCCGGCTCCGTGGGAACTTCCCCGCCCTCCGGGTCGACCGCGCCGCGACAGGTGATGTCGATCTGCACGATCAGAACCGCATCGCCCGCGTCGTCGAAGCCGCGCAGCTCGAAAACAGCATCGACGCTTTTCTTGTTGTCGAGCTTTTCAAGGAAAACGGCGGTGTTGGCGTCCACCGGAACGCCGATCACGCCCTCGGCGGCGCGGCTCTTGTCGATGCCGTCCACGGTGCGGCACATCGGAACGGTGGCGCCGTCCCAGTCGACATCGACCGCCGCACGCAGGCTGACGACCTCGGAGAGATCCGCCGCCGTCCATTCGGAACCCGGTTCCCCCTCGAAAAAGTGCAGCTCCCACATCGGCCGCTCACCGAAAAAGAGCAGCGGCTTCGTGTTGATCCGGCAGTTGTCCAGATTTACCGGCACCTGCCGCGTCAGATTATAGCACAATATCATGACATCGCGTCCCCTTCCTTGAAATGAAACCAGCTTGTGTAGTCGGCGAACGCCGAACACTGCGTCGCCTCCCAGCCGTTGTAAGTCTCATGATCCTTCGTCGGCGTGGTGATCCCGGCGGTGAAGTCGTCGGCCTGGAATTCCACAAAGACTCCGTCGGCGTCGGCGGTGAACTGATTCAGCCCGATCGAAACGCCGGAACCGAAGAAATTCGCATCGTCGCCGCCGGCTCCGGCCACTTTCATAAACAGATACACATTGCCGTCCGGCGTGAACCCCTCCGGCAGCTCCGCATAAATCCTTTGGGTTACAGTCGCGTCGCAGCAGTAGGAGCCCGCGCGCCAGCCGTGATCGGGGCCGTAGATGTTGTGAACGTAACTGGCGGGGAAAGTGCCGTCGGAAGCGGACCGCGCATTCTTCAGCGCCGCCTCGGCCGCTTCCGCCGGGCTGGACGGCCCGCCGGTGTGAACGCTGCCGGAAACGTAATCACAGATATATTGCACCGGCGCATAGAGCAGCAGGTTGATCGCCCGCATCCGCTGGACCGCCCAGGTCAGATTCCACTCCGGGGAGAGGTCGCCTTTCTCCGGATCGGAGACCGCCTTTTCATCGCCTCCGGCGGCTTCCAGCAGCAACTCGTCCCACGTCCACATGATGTCGGCCCAGTCCGTCAGGCCGGAAAAATCGAGCCGGGTGTGGTTGAAATAACGCCTCGCGACTTCCCGGAGCTCCCGGTCGAACTCGCGGCACCAGGTCTGCCCGTCGCCGGAGGCGGCGAGCATCGGCAGATAATCGGTTTGCGCAATCGTCTCGAAGTCCCATTTGTTCGCGAACGGCAGCCGCCGCTCCTCCAGCGCCTTGCGCAGCCCTTCGGCCGGAAGCCGCGCCGGCAGAAAACCCGGTTGCGGAAAACCAAACGTCTGCCAATTGAGATCGTCTACTTTACCCATCGTCCCAATACCTCAATGTCGCCAACCGGATGCACCTGCGCGGCGCTCCAGCTTTTCGTATCGTCGTTGTAGGAGATTTCCGCGATCCGCAGGATGTAACGCTTTTCATCCTTCGTCTCCGGCAGCGTTTCCTCCAGGCTGAAAATCGCGGTGTAATCCTCCGATTCCTCATCATAAGTGACGTCGAGGATCACGACGCCGACTTTCGGCGGCCACTCCTGGTCGGCGATCTGCTTTCTCCTGCTGCCGATCGTCAGCATCCCGGCGACGCCGTTTTCAGAGGCGGTGTTGTGCAGCCTGACGACCCGCCCCGGATTTTCCTGCTCCTCGTCGGCTGGTTCGATCGTGACTGCGAACGGGCCCTCGTCGCCCGCCGCGGTCACGCCGGCCGCGCCTCCGCCGGAGCTGCCGGCTGAGGCGGAGAACACCGTTCCGGCCGGAAGCCGCTGAATCCGGATGCCCGCCCCGGCGACCGGACGGCTGCTCTGCAGGTGATCGATCAACTGGTTCCAGAGGTCGTACAGAACAATAAACTTGTCGTTTTTAAGCAGTTTGCGCGGCAGCATTTTTTCCTTTCCGTCCGACATGTCCGACTGGTCGGACCGGTCTGACTTAACTGTAAAGTTCCTTGTCCCATCCCTCTTCGTTGCCGGAGAGCGTCCAGGTC
>CAKUKT010000388.1 GCA_934663655.1 uncultured Victivallaceae bacterium | reverse complement strand
CAGCGTGGTGGCGATGTTCGCGATTCCGGCGGCGCTGGGACTGGATGCGATCGTCATCCGCGAACTGGTCAACCGCCCGGATGAACGCAACCGACTGCTCGGAACCGCATTCCGGCTTAAAGCGGGCGGATTTCTGCTGATGGCGGCGGCAATTGCGCTGTTTCTCATCCTTACCGGGATCAATCGTCCGGGAGCGACGCTGATCGCGGTGATCGCAGCCGGTTATATTTTCACTCCTTTTGACGTGCTCGACTTCTGTTATCAGGCCCGGGTTCAGGCGATCTATCCGGCGTTGGCGAGAATTTTCGCGTTGAGCGTGGTTTCAGCGTTGCGTTTTTATTGCGCGTGGCACCGGATGCCGCTGATCTGGTTTGCGGCACTGGAGTCGTTTTATCTGTTGTTGCAGGCGGCGGGGTATCTCTTTTTCCGGCACCGGATCGGCGTCCGGCTGCGGGAATGGAGCTTTGACGCCACCACTGCGAAAGCACTGCTGCGGGACAGCTGGCCGATACTGGTTTCCACCGCGGCGGTGACCGTATACATGCGGATAGATCAGGTTTTCTTAAAATACCAGCTCGGGGATTATGAACTTGGATGTTACGCCGCCGCGCAGCGACTGACCGAACTGTTCTTCTTTTTCGGGGTTGCCTTTCAGACCACGCTGTTTCCGGCGGTGTTGCGTTCCCGGCAAATCTCCAGGTCGCATTACGAAACGCGGTTGAAGTATTTCTTCGGCGGCATGTTCTACTTTCACCTGGCGCTGGCGCTGGCGCTCACGCTCTCATCCGGACTGCTGATCGGGCTGTACGGCAGAGATTACGCGGCAGCACGCGACCTCTATCTGATACTGCTCTGGAGAATTCTGTTTTGTGCCACCGGCACGGCTTCAGGAAGTTACTATCTTGCCGAAAATCTGCAACGCGACGCCCTCTTTTTCTCCCTGGAAGCGATGGTGTTGAATCTGGTGCTCAACTGGTTGCTGATTCCCGGATACGGCGCCGCCGGAGCCGCAGTTGCGGCGGTGATTACCGGGATGGCGCTCGTCTATGTTCTGCCGTTGACGCGTCGAGCCACCCGGCCGCTCGTACAGCTGCAGTTGAGCGCGACTGATCCACGAATTTTCATCAATCGGCTGCTCCGTCCCGACGGCGGGAAGTGAGCGGCGCGGAGTAATGACCAATGAATACCCCGATATTGTTTCTGATCTTCAATCGTCCGGAGGTGACCGCGCGGGTTTTCGCGGCGATCCGGGCGGCGCGTCCGCCCCGGCTTTTCGTCGCCGCCGACGGACCGCGTTCCGACCGTCCCGGCGAGAACGATAAATGTCTCGAAACCCGCCGCATCGCCACCGAAGTCGATTGGCCATGCGAAGTGTCAACCCGTTTCCTTGAAGAAAATCTCGGCTGCCGTCGCGCAGTCAGCAGTGCAATCGACTGGTTTTTCAGCGAGGTGGAGGAGGGTATCATACTTGAGGATGATTGCCTGCCTTCGCCGGATTTCTTCTGCTATGCGGAGGCGATGCTGGAGAAATTCCGCGCCACCCCCCGGGTCATGCACATCGCCGGAGCCAATTTCCAACGCGGAGTCAAGCGGGGTGACAAGGCGGTCTTTTTTTCCACAATACCGCACATCTGGGGCTGGGCGAGCTGGCGTCGAGCCTGGCGGCATTACGATGCCGAGATGGGGGATTTCCCGCAATTTCGGAGCGAACACGGGGATTCACTGTTGCCGGGGCAACCGTTTCTGCGCTGGCGGCTGCTGCGGATTTTTGAACTGGTATACCGCCATTCTCCCCATTTCAACACCTGGGATTGCCAGTGGCATTACGCGCTGCTTCGATACGGTGGTCTGGCGGTCAACCCCAACAACAATATGATCTCCAATATCGGCGGTTCCGGCACCCACGAGGTCGGCGGAGAACTGCTGGCGCTGCCCTGCACGCCGCTGCCGAAGGAACTTACGGTACCGGAACTTCTTGAAGCCGACCCCGACGCCGAACGTTTCTCCTATCAGTTTTTCCGCGGCAACTGGAAGGAGAGAGCGCGCTATTTCCGCTACCGGCTTCTGAACCATTTCCGGAGGTGAATACATTCATGCGCACCGGACAGAAAATCTCGCTCGCCGCCGGTATTGTCGCAGAATT
Organism: uncultured Victivallaceae bacterium; assembly: GCA_934663655.1. GTDB lineage: Bacteria > Verrucomicrobiota > Lentisphaeria > Victivallales > Victivallaceae > UBA1784. The sequence goes on along the minus strand of CAKUKT010000388.1, from coordinate 36 downwards.
GCTGCGTTGCCGCCGTCCCGTCGGCAAAGCCGGTTC
>CAKUKT010000387.1 GCA_934663655.1 uncultured Victivallaceae bacterium | reverse complement strand
CTCGATGTACCGATCGGGCTGCTCGGCGCCTATTGGGGCGGCACCCGCATCGAACCCTGGACGCCTCCAGTCGGATTCAACGGCGTTCCGGAACTTGCCAATATCGCTTACCAGGTCAACTCCAAACTTCCCGGCACCCCGGAATACAAAGCCGCGGCCTCCAAGGTCAACACGCTCTATTCCAACTGGCTGGTAAAATTCAATGCCGCCGCCATCTCCGGCGGAGAACTGCCGCAGCCGCCGGCCTTCCCCTCCGAACTGCTCCCCGGCGACGCCCGTCAGGCGCCGACCGTGCTCTACAATCAGATGATCCACCCCTTCGTCCCCTACGCCCTCCGCGGCGTGATCTGGTATCAGGGGTGCGCCAATCTCTCCGACGGTCCGATCTACCGCAGAAAAATGGATGCACTGCTCGATGGCTGGCGTGAGGTCTTCAACAATCCCCGGATGCCCTTTTTCTTCGTTCAGCTCGCCCCGTACAACTACGGCGAAAAGAATGAATACCAATTGCCGGTGATCTGGGAAACCCAGCAGAAATTCGCCGACTCCCGCGACCAGACGGTCGGAATGGCGGTCATCAACGATGTCGGCAACCCCGGCGACATCCACCCCCAGGACAAGAAAACCGTCGGTGAACGGCTCGCCAGACTTGCCCTCAATCGCGTCTATGGGCACAGCGACGTCAAGGCTGATTCACCCGCGCTCGCCGAGTCCCGGATCGAGGGGAACGCCTTTGTGCTGAAGTTCAAACATGCCGAATCGCTCCACACCCCGGATAATGAACCGGTGAATAATTTTGAGATCGCCGGAGCCGACGGCCAGTACCACCCGGCAACCGCCGTCATCGACGGCAATACGCTGCGTGTTTCGGCCGCTGACGTCGCCGAACCGGTCATGCTCCGCTACATGTGGGGGCAGACCCGCAAGGGCAACCTCTACAACGAGGCGGATCTTCCGCTCGGCGCCTTCCGGGTCGAACCGCCTTCGCCTTCGGAAGCGATTCTCAAGGAGCTGGAGAAAACCCAGCAGCTCGTCTTCGATTACGACCTGATCAAGGCCGGCTATCTGACCGACAACTCGAAACAGATCACGACCCCGTTCAAACGTGTCACTTACCTCGTCACCGCCGAACCCATCGACGGCAGCGGTGAGAAATGGCTCGCGGTCACTCTTGACGCCTTCACCAGCGATCCCGCCGGCCTCGGCGTGCCGGTGGCAGGCAAACCGATTTACCAGAAAACGGTGACCAATCTCGTGATCCGCGGCAACGCGCCCAATGTCGAATACGGCGAATTTCCGACCGGAAACATCGAATTCTGGCCCCACAATTACGTGCCGAAAAACGGCGCCAATGTTGCCGGAGCGAGCGATCAGCTCTATGATTTCGGTGACTCGATCAATGCTCCGGAGGATGGTTATGGTTCGATGCAGCTGCACAACACTGCCAAACAGCAGACCATCTTTGCCTACAACAGTTTCAAGAAAAAGGCCAACGCCGACTTCGGATTCGGAAATTCCAACAACGCCAATTCCCGCGACTGGACCTTCAGCAGCGCCCTTAAAAATTACTCCGCTGCCAGAATCCGGGTCTTCGTCGGCAACTGAGTCCGCCTGGAGAATGCTTTCGGAATGATCGTCATCGGCGGCATAATTTCCGGAATATTGACCGCGCTGCTGCAATCGCTTTCGTATGTATGCAGCGCGGCTTTTATTCGACAGTACCGTTCTCCCTTGCGGCTGGTGATTTTCTCCCAGCTGGCCATGGGCGCATTTTGTCTGCCGTTTTCCTTCTGGGTGTTTCCTCCGGAACTGCTCGATAACCTCGGCAGATATCTTTCCACCCTGCTCGTCTGGGTGATTGTCTTCTCGCTGGGCCAGATATCCTTCTTCGCCGCCCTGCGGTCAATTGAGCCGAGCCGTCTCTCTTCGCTGCTCGGGCTCAAAATCATTGTGCTCTCGCTCTTTTCAGTGGTGATTTTAAACCACGGACTCGGCACCGGCAAATGGGTGGCGGTACTGCTGGCGACGCTCGCGGCGGTGGGAATGAACTGGAGCGGGGGGAAATCATTCACTCCAATCGGACTCTTCTGGCTTCTCTGCACACTGGTCTTCTACTCGCTTGCCGACATCACGGAGACCAAACTCGTGCTGATGATGCCGATCGAACGCATCGGCATCATTCGTGCCGCGATCGCCTCCGGCATCATCTGCTACACGGT
>CAKUKT010000386.1 GCA_934663655.1 uncultured Victivallaceae bacterium | reverse complement strand
ATTGTAGGTCTCCGGCTTCAGCACCAGCACTGAAAAACGTCCGGCGGCGATTTTCCGGATCTCCGCCGCCAGCCGGTGGATCTTCACACTGCCGGAAATCAGTTTCGAGTCGCAGACCCCGAGACGACGCAACTTTGCACCGCTCGCGGCGTCAACCACCACTCCGGCCACCGCCAGCGGACCGAAAAAATCACCTTTCCCGCTCTCATCAATGCCGCCGTGCGGAGTGATGGGGTCCGGTTCCGGCTCCGCCTCAGCCGTTTTTCCGGCACTGGAGTTTTCATAACCGAATCCGAAGGTGTGAAGTATTTCCGGTTCCAGCGTGAAGGTGATGAAGTCGGCCATCCCGCGTCCCTGAACCACCAGTTTGCCGCTCTCGTAGACCGTCAGCGACACCCCTTCCCCCGACGCCCGGTATCGGGCATAGGGTGCAGACGCAAAACTCCAGCCGCGTTTCTCCAGACGTTCGCGCAGTTCGGCCGCCTGGGACGCGTTGATCGAAGCGGTGTAACAGCTTGAACTTTTTTCCGACATGGATTTTCAGAGCTCCACCCGACCGCTGAACGCGGCGGCAATTGTCGCCGCATCAGCGTATGAGAGATTGGCGCCGGCCGGCAGCCCGAGCGCCAGCCGGGAAATCCTGACCGGAGCCCCCTTGAGCAGTTCGGAGAGAAAAACTCCGGTAGCCCGCCCCTCGACGTCGGAACTGAGCGCGAAGATGATCTCCTTGACCTCCCCGGAAAACGCCCGCTGTTTGAGCGCGCCGAGATTCAACCCGTCGCCGGTCTCCGCCTCCAGCGGCGACAGATGACCGCCGAGCAACAGGTACAGGCCATGGTAATGCCCTCCCGCCTCGACGGCGAAGAGCTGCGACATCGACTCCACCACGCACAGCAGTGAACGATCCCGACCGGGATCAGCACAGATCCGGCAGAGCTGGCCTGCTTCAGCCAGCGCGCCGCACTCGGGACAGGCGTGAACACTCTCCGGCAGCGAACTGAGCAATCGCCCGAGACCGATCAGATGTTCGTCCGGCCATTCCAGCATCGCCAGAGCAATGCGTTCCGCGCCGCGCCGGCCGATTCCCGGCAGACGCTTCAATTCGGAGATCAACTCCTCCACCGCGTCAGGATATCGTACCGACACCGCGCCACGCCTCCCCCGGAGCTGTCAGAACAATCCCGGCATATCGATGCCGCCGGTAATCTCCCGCATCCGCTCCTGAATCGTCATCTTCGCCGCCATCAGCGCCGAATTGACCGCCAGCGTCACTTCTCGCGAGAGGCGTTCCGGATCCGCGGCGGAAGTGATCTCAATCGAACGGACGGAGAAATCTCCGCTCACCGTAACCTTGACGCCTTCACCGGAAGCGGAAAATTCCAGCTTCGGAAGATCGCTGCGGAATTTCTCCATTCCGCTCTTTATTTCCTTGGCCCGCGAGGCCAGTTTCATCATTTCTCCGAGATCACCGAGCATTATTTGCCGCCTCCGATTGCCGCCGGATCCGTCTTTTCCGACCGGGCGGCGGGAACATTGTCACTCTTCTTGCCGCGATGCCAGTAATTAACCAGCGGCGCCGCCACAAACATCGACGAATAGGTGCCGAAAATAACGCCGAGCATCATGATCAACACAAAGTCGTTGATCGCCACCCCGCCACCGAGATAAAGCACAAAGACCACAATAAAAGTTGTGAAACTTGTGATCAGCGTCCGGCTCAGAGTCTGGTTCAGCGATATATTGGTGGTTTCAACAAACGTCGGCGCCAGCTTGAGGTGAATATTCTCCCGGATCCGGTCGAACACCACCACCTTGTCGTTGATCGAATAGCCGATCACCGTCAGCAGCGCCGCCAGCACCGTCAGTGAAATAGTTCTGCCCATCAGCAGGTAGACACACAGCGAAACCATCACGTCATGAATCAACGCCAGCACACCGGCCATCGCATAAGTATATTCATAACGCAGTGCGATGTAAAGGCCGATACCGACAAAACTCAGCGCTACCGCGAGTATCGCCGCCTTGGTGAACTCACGGCCGATCAATCCGCCGACGCTGCTTTCCAGACCGCCTTCAAATTTTGCGTCGGGGAACTTGCTGTTGAGCAGCGTAGCCAGTTCGTCCTTGGGACTGCTGCTCGCTCCCGCGCTGGTGAGGTCACCGCGAATAAGGATTTCCACCTTCTTCTCGTCATCGGCGGCGGTGATATTGAACTTGTAGGTCACGCTCGGCTCGTC
>CAKUKT010000385.1 GCA_934663655.1 uncultured Victivallaceae bacterium | reverse complement strand
GTGCTGGTCGCCGCGGCATTGCCGCCGCTGCGCCGCCGGATCGGCGGGGCGCGGAATTATGGCTGGCTGTTCGTCGGCACGGCGGTGCCGGTGGCGGCGGTGATGATGCTGAATTTGCTGCGGTTCGGAAGTTTCCAGCCGGTGCCCGGCAATGCCGAAAACATCCTTGATTTCTATCACGGTGCCGCTGCTACCGAACCGCTGGCTCTCGCGTGGTCGCTGCTGGCGAGAATCCCCTCTCAACTGGCGGCCTGGTGTTCCAACTACGAAATGCCCAATTCGCTGTCGGTATACGCACATCGGGAGGTGGTGGAACTGCTTAAGGTTTTCTGCCTGCCTTTCAACCTGATTCTGGCCCTGGCGATGGCGGGGATATGGTTCAACCGCCGAAAAACCGGGATGCCGGAACTTGCCGCGCTGGCGGGCTTGTACATTCTGTCAATGCTTTTTTTCACCTTGTTCTACCGGTTCCGGATCCCGGTGATTCCGCTGCTGGCGCTGGCGGCCGGAGCAGGAATCATGGGAATTGTCTCCACCTTCCGTTCAGGCCGTCGGCGCACTGCCCTGGCGGCGCTGCTGCTGGCCCTCTTCGTGTTGCTGAGCTACGAACGCCCCGATGCCAGAAGAACGGAGTCTGAACGTGCCGCCGTCGCCCGCCATCTGATCGATTTGGGACGCTTTAAAGCCGCCGACCGCTATTTTCGCCGAATGCATCGCGATGGTTTCGATGTCACCCCCGGTGTCATATTATTGCTGAAACGTCGCCTGGAAGCCGGCGACACGGAGGGGTTCGAGAAGTCGATCACCGATTGGAAAAACGAACTGAATAACTGGTCATCACCATAATTTTTTGAAAATTGCAGGGAGCAGCGAACAATGAAAAAATTTCGTGTCGGTGTCATCGGTGGCGGTTCCATCGCCAGAGTTGGTCACGTGCCCGGTTATGCGGCGGAACCAGATTATGAACTTGTCGCCATCGCCGATCCCAATCCGGATTCGCTGGCGAAAATGCGGGAAAATTTTTCCTTTACCCGCGAGTACGCCGATTATCGGGAGATGCTGAAACAGGAACAACTGGATCTGGTATCGATCTGCCTGCCCAATAAGTTCCACGCCGATGCGGCGATCGCCGCCATGGCCGCCGGCGCCGACATCATTCTGGAGAAACCGGTGGCGCTGACTGAGGCCGAAGGAGCGGCAATCGCAGCGGCCTCCCGGCAATACCAGAAACAGATTGCGGTCTGCTTCTCGTATCGTTTCAGCGCCCTGGTGCAGGCGGCCAAGGCGGCGGTGGAGGCGGGGGAGATCGGCAATCTCTACATGATCCGGGTTCGCTTCGCTCATCAGGGGCCGATTCCCGGCTGGGCAACCACCGACTGGTTCTATGATCCGGAACTCGCCGGCGGCGGGGCGGTGCTCGATATGGGGATTCATGCGATCGACCTTGTCCGCCATCTCGCCGGAGAGATCACCGAAGTGTCGGCTTTTGCCGGGACGTTGCGCAAACCGATCAAACTTGAAGATAACCTGGTGGCGATCTTCCGGCTGGCCGGTCCCTGCTTCGGTTACATCGAAAGCGGCTGGACCAGCGCCGCCGGGTTCAACGGCATCGAACTCATGGGCGACAAAGGGGAGATCACCGTCAATTATTCGACCAATCAGACCACCGTCACCACCGGCACGATCCATCCGGACGGCACCACCGCGATGACGACGCGCATTATTGCCGAAAATGGTGAATCCCCGTGGAAAATTCAGATGCGGGAGTTCCTCGCCGCCTACCGCGACGGCCGTCCCCTGGCTCCCACAATCGACGACGGCGTCACCGCGCTGAAAATTGCGCTTGCCGCCTATCAGGCCAGCGCAACCGGAAAGAGCGTGAAATTCTGATCCGCCCGCGCCCGCAGCGAAATGAGCTTCCTGTCGGAAAAATCACGATTTTTGCGGAACAGGAGGAATTTTTCGCTATTGCAATTGAGCGTTGATCGGATATATTATAAAGATTTACAGATCAACAAAACGAAATACAACCAGGTTGTCTTTCCACCGATTGGGAGACGGGAAATGATGAATTGCCAGGATGTGGTATCACTCTCCAGAGAGAAGCTGACCCTGCTGCTGGAGGAGGCTGAAGCCAGATATGATGAGTTTCGCAGGGCCGGACTCAAACTTGATATGTCGCGCGGCAAACCGGGACGGGATATTCTCGATCTCAACGACCAGTTGCTGGATAAACTC
>CAKUKT010000384.1 GCA_934663655.1 uncultured Victivallaceae bacterium | reverse complement strand
CACACATTTTCTGCAGATTGACAAGAATCGTCCGCAAGTTTCCGTTTTTGACATCACGCATGAAAGCGTTCAACTGTATTGTCGTCTCGTTCACTCGTCTGCTGTTCATATCGTAATCGCTCCTTCTAACAAGCAAGGCTTACATGCTATCGCGCAGATAATATACTGCTGAATAAAGCAGATTACGAGTACAAAATGAATTTCCCGACAACTCAAGGAATAAAAACACCCCCCACCAATCTCAACCATTCCCGGCTGCATTCTTTCCCGCACCCCCCCCTCGTGATGGATCTGGCCGACGAGCTGGGCATTTTGATCACGGTCGAAACCGCGATCTACGGTTCGGGTTTCCGGCAGGCCTCCGGCAGCCCGGAATACTGGCGGAACGCCGAAGATCACGTCAGGCGGATGATCCGCCGCGACCGCAACCACCCTTCGGTTATTCTGTGGAGTGTGGAAAATGAGATGCGCTGGAACCGCGACCGCGAAGGCTTGACCGACCGCGAGCTCCCCCGGCTGCGCCACCTCATGACCGAACTCGACCCCACCCGGGTCTCCTACCACGACGGCGATTCTTCGCTGTGGGACGAAAAAGACCAGCCGATCGTCAGCCGCCATTATTGCAAGGCGTGCTCCGGCGTCGGCTGGTGGGACCGCAAGCAGCCTCTGCTGTCCAGCGAAATGAGCGTCTATCATATGGCCGGGCCCAACAATACCTGCCACTTCGGCGGGGACGCGGTCTGGGCCGATTATGCCCTGGTCAAACATTTTTCAGGACTGGACGCGGCCTGGATCGTGGAAGACGGACGCGCCCTGGGCGCGGTCGGTTTCCACCCCTGGAATCTGGTCTGTCTGGAAAATTACCGCTACCACCCGGCCCAAAAAATCGACTGGCCGGACTGGAACGCGCCCGGCGCCAAACCGCGTTTTCTGACCGCCAACAGCTGTGAGTTGGAATTCTGGCAGCCCGAAGGCGTTCCGGGCTTTCACCCGAGCGAGCTCTTCGATATCCAGAAACACGCTTTCCGGCCTTTTGCGTTGATCGACACCAATCGCCGCACCGGTTATTATCCGGGAACCCGGGTCCGGCGGACTCTGGCTCTGGTCAACGACCTGCCATATCCGGTGACCGGGACGTTGACCTGCGAAATTCCGGGGGCGAAAGCGTTTTCGCGCACGGTTACGCTGGAGTCCGGCGAATGCCGCGGGGAGGTCTTCGAAGCCGTGCTGCCCGCCGAACCGCAAAACGCCTTTTACCGGGCGGCATTCACCGCCGCGTCGGGCGAGCTGCTCGATTCCTGGACGGCGGCCTGGCGGATCGCCGCGCCGGAAAAGTCTTCCGGCCTGAAGCATCCGGTCCGGGTCTTCGGCTCCGGCGTCACCTGCGCCCCCCTGGCCAATATGGGGATAGCCGCCACAGTCATCGCCGACTTGAACGCGCTCGAAGACGATGAAATCCTGATCCTGGAACCCTTCAGCGTGCCGGAGGATCCGGACTTCCAGCGCCAAATCGCCGCCTTCGCCGACCGCGGCGGCCGGGTATTGGTGATGGAGCAGCGGCAAAGTCTGTTCGCCGACGCCGGAATCGCCGAAATTCCGCTGCAAAAGCTCCATATGCGCATGCCGGAGCATCCGGTGCTGGCCGGAATCGCGCCGGAAGACCTGGAGTTCTGGGGCGACGATCCTTACAGCGCCCTGGAAGCCGACAACTTCCTCTGCCGGTCGCTGTATGCCAAAGGCGACGGCGCCCAAGCCCGTTACCTGCTCGACGGCGGCGACGGCGCGTTCGGCAACGGTTCCATGGAAGGAAGCGCCCTGTTGGAAGTCCCCCAGGGGCAAGGCCTCGTGATCGCGTCGCAATTGCGGCTTACCGCGGCCGAACCGGAAATTCCGGCCGCGCGCCGGCTGTGGCTGAATATCCTGCAACGGCTCGACGCCCATCAGCCGGCGGAATACCGGGCGGAAAAACCGCTGCTGCCCTTCGATACGGCGCTCGAACGCGCCCTGACCGGCGAAACGGTCTGGACCTGCGTCGCTTCCGACGCGGACGCCCGCCGTCTCGCCGCCGCCACCGGCATCACGACCGTGACCCGGAAAGTCCTCCAACTGGCGAAAACCGCCGCCGCCGCCGTACGCAACGTCTGCAACGAAGACGCCTGCGGCATCGTCACCTGGACCTATTGCAATCCCAGCCTCCGCAATATCCGGGTGGCGGAGCGGGTCTTCGAACCCCATCCGGCGCTGGAAGCGTGGC
>CAKUKT010000383.1 GCA_934663655.1 uncultured Victivallaceae bacterium | reverse complement strand
ATCGGGGATTGTCGCCGCGCAACAATTCGTCAAGAAAACGCATGAGCCCGTAACCGATCAGATAGGTGGATGCAACCACCCCTCGCCCGTACCGACGCAGCAGCCGGGAGAGCAAAACGCACAAAATCAGATTGATCGCCGTCTCATAGAGCTGAACCGGATGCAACGCCTCTCCGGGATAGTGTCGCCCGGGAATACTCGCCACCGGATAGACCACCCCCGGCCAACCTCCAGACGGCGCTCCGTAACAACAGCCGTTGAGAAAACAACCGACCCGCCCGAAGGCATGCCCGAGCGCCAGCGCCGGAGCGCAGAGGTCGAGCATCCGGACAAAATCCAGTCGGCGGATCCGGCAGAACAACCACAATGTCGGCAGCGCCAGCAGAAAACCGCCGTAAAAAACCAAACCACCCTGATCAATCCGAAAAATACTCCACGGATTGTCGCGGTAGTGATCGAAAAACTGCACCACATAGAATATTCTCGCGCCGATGACGCCGGCAATAATCGCGGTGAACAACGCGCCGGAAACATTCTCCTCGGAAAAATCAACGTAGCGCCGGTTCCGCATGAGCAGCCAGTAGGCGGCCAGAAAACCGGCCGCGGCCATGACCCCATACCAGCGGATGGTGAATCCCCCCAGCTGCAATGCGATCGGACTCATGCCTGGCGTTTCTCCTCTTTGGCGGCGATATATTCGATTATCAGCACGATCACCAGTCCGGCGATGGCCGCCAGCGCAATCCACAGAAACGACAGATCGAACACCGGAGCATCGTAAGCGATCGCCACCGGAACCAGTTCGCCTTTATTCTCCACGTATTCAGTCACGTGCTGCCACGGCCACAACCGCGGCAGCGAACCAACCATAAAGCCGACCAGCGCCGCCATCGTCGCATCGCGGAAGCGCCGCATCAGGTAGTTGAGCAGATGCACGAATGACCCCAGACCAACCACGCACCCAATTCCGAACCAGAACAGCGAAATCAATCCCGCAAGCTGAATATTCAATCTCGTCAAGTCGGAAATCGCTCCCCAGATGTGATTGTACTGCCCGAGCACCAGCAGCAGAAACGATCCGGACAGTCCCGGCAGAATCATCGCGATAATGCAGATTGCTCCACAGAGAAATATCATCCACCAGTCATCCGGCGTACTTACCGGCACCAGAGAGATCACCGCATAGGCGACTCCGGTGGCCGCCAGCAGCGATATCACCGCCGGAATGCTCCATTTGCCGATGCCGCGATTGACGCTGATGATGCTGGCGGCGATCAAGCCGAGAAAAAACGCATAGGTGACCGCCTGGTGTTCCTCAAGCAGCCAGACGAAAAGTCTGGTCATCGTCGCAAACGAGATCACCATACCGATGACAAGTGCCAGCAGAAATTTCCACGGCAGCCACCCCGCCAGCCCGCGTAAATCGAAACGGATCAACATCCGCAGCGTTTCCGCCGAGGCGATGGTTTTGATTGAATTGATGAGTTCTTCAAAAATTCCCGTGATGAATGCCATCGTTCCTCCCGACACCCCGGGAATGATATTGGCGGTTCCCATCGCGAAGCCAACGCCGACAATCCGCAGATATCCGGCCAGCGAACGTTTTTTTTCGCAACTGTTTTCCATCATAAACCTGCTCTTTCTGTAAAAATTATTGCCTGAATGCCGATTGTATTTGTATAATATACACTTTTTTCAAAAAAAAACGATATTTAAAGTGGAATTTTTATCAATAAAAATGTATTTTATGCTCCAGCTGTCGCAACCCCGTGGTGTAATGGTAGCACAACTGGTTTTGGTCCAGTTAGTCTAGGTTCGAATCCTGGCGGGGTTGCCACTTCCCGTCAGGGGTCACTCTTTCTCAGGTAATCAACTCAAACTTGGATGGCACATTGGTCGGGTTGCTCAAACATCAGGAAGTCGAAAGCTGGATGCTTTCGGAATTGTCAAGCGGGAAATTCCGCGTCGGCGACCGCTTCTACTCTGAAACTGAAGTTGCCCGGCGTTTCGGAATCAGCCCTCTGACCGTACGGAAAGCCTTTGCAAGTCTGGTGCGCAACCATTTCGTCACCCGCCGCCGCCATCATGGCACTTTCGTCAATCTGCTGCCCGATTCACCGGTGGATCTGCGGGTATTCAGTTTCTGCCTGATCGGGGTGCTGATCGGCGACGTCGACCTCAACGGCGACCTGAAAATCGGACGCGTGCTCGTCGAACTTCAGAAGGCAATCGAATCAACCGGTTATCTGCCGGTCATTGCCCGTGAC
>CAKUKT010000382.1 GCA_934663655.1 uncultured Victivallaceae bacterium | reverse complement strand
GCTCCGGCGCCGGTCGACGGAAACCGCCGGGAACCGGAAGCGGTTCAGGGCGAACTCTTCTGAACGTCGTTTTTTCCTTCCCGGCTTTCCATCGTCTTTTCCGGTTCCCGCCGCCGCGCACGGCGGCGTATTCTTATTTGCGCTTTTTTCACGCCGCCGTCTTGAAGTTGACGGCCGGAACGGGTATATTAGATTTATGATTGTATGGATTATTATTAATTGATGAGGTGAATGAAAAAATATGTTTGATTCCCTGAGCGACAGATTGCACGATGTTTTGAAGAAGCTGCGCGGCGAAAGCCGCCTGACTGATTCAAACATCTCCGAAGCGATGCGGGAAATTCGCACCGCGCTGGTCGAGGCTGACGTAAATATCAGCGTCGCCAATGAGTTTATCGAATCGGTCAAAGCCGATTGCGTGGGTACCGACGTGCTGCGCAGTGTCACCCCCGGTCAGCAGGTGGTCAAAATCGTCCACGACCGGATCGTCGAACTGCTCGGCGGCGGCGCCTCCGAACTCGAATTCAAATCGAAACCGACCGTGATCATGCTGGTCGGACTTCACGGCAGCGGCAAAACCACCACCGCCGGTAAACTGGCGCTGAAACTGCGCCGCGAAGGCAAGCGGGTGCTGCTGGTCGCCGCCGACGTCTACCGGCCGGCCGCCATCGATCAGCTGGAGATCATCGGCCGCGAAATCAACGTCGCGGTTCATGTCGAACGGACCAGCGTCAATGTCGCCGCCATCGCGGTCAACGCGGTCAACGAAGCGGCCAGACAGAATTTCGATGTCGTGATCATCGATACCGCCGGTCGACTTCAGATCGACGATCTGATGGTGCAGGAACTGATCCGCATCCGTCAGGCCGCTCATCCCGACGAAGTGCTGCTGGTCGCCGATGCCGCGCTCGGCCAGGAGGCGGTCTCGGTCGCCGGACACTTCCATCAGGCGATCGAACTCTCCGGATTCATCCTTACCAAACTCGACGGCGACGCCCGCGGCGGCGCCGCGCTTTCGATCCGCAAGGTCACCGGCGTGCCGGTGAAATTTGTCGGCGTCGGCGAGAAACTTGATTCGCTCGAAACCTTCCACCCCGAACGCATGGCCGGACGCATCCTCGGCATGGGAGATGTGGTCACTCTCGTCGAAAAGGCCGCCGCCGAAATCGATGAAGCCGAGGCGAAAGCGCTGCAGGAAAAACTCAAGAAGAATCAGTTCGACTACAATGATTTTCTCACCCAGCTGCGCCAGATCTCCAAACTCGGCGGCATGGAGACGATTCTGCGTTTTCTTCCCGGCGGCAAACAGATTTCGCAAATGCTTTCCGGGTTCGATCCGCGCCATTTCAAACGCCTGGAGGCGGTGATCCTCTCGATGACCGCCGCGGAGAGGAGCAACCCCGATCTGGTGGATTTCTCCCGCCGCAAACGTATCGCCCGCGGCGCCGGAGTGCCCGTCGAAACGGTAAGTTCACTGGTCAAACAGTTCGAAACCATGCGCAAGATGATGAAGCAGAACGGCATGCTCGGCCGGATGATGTCCGGCGGCGCCATGTCGGAAGGAGCTTCGCTGGGTTCGCTGATGGGTGGACCGGCTCCCATCAGCAAACGGGAACAGGAACATCGCAAGAAGCTGGCGAAACTGGCCAGAAAAGAGCGCCAGAAACAGCGGAAACGCAAAAGGTGACGACTCAATGATTAGTTTGATTATTTCTCTGCTCGCCGCTCTGGCGGTCGGCTGGTTCATCGCCCGGGATCTCAGCAGTACCGGCTGGGGGGTGTTCTGCGGAGCGGTCACGGCACTGATCGTCCAGTTCATCATCGGACTGGCGTTGCGCAAACGGGTCAACGCCCGCCAGAACCGGATTCAGGAGCTGCTCAACGAAACCAGAAGCAAGGCCGAACGGCAGCTGGCCGGGTTCCAGCAGCGCCGCCCCGGTGATATGCGCGGCGCCCAGGAACTCATTCTCCGCATTCAGCGTGAAGGCGTCCGCGAAGCACTCCGGGAGACGGATAACTTCGCCCCGCTCTACAAATGGAATTTCCTGCTGAAGCGTCAGATCAACACCATGAAAATCCAGCTCTATTATCAGCTCGCCGACTATAAAATGGTCGATCAACTGCTGCCCCGGGCGCTCCTGATCGATCCGCAGTCCCTGGCGATCAAGCTGGTGAGAATGTTCAAAAACGACGATCCCGGACTTGACAAATTCTACCGTCGCAAGTGCGCGAAACTCAAAAGCGACACCGGCGCCTTCATCGCCTCGGTCTACGCC